>JAKAXI010000135.1 GCA_021816665.1 Bacillota bacterium
GGTGCGTTTGCCCCTAGAGGGTGGCGCGAATCGGGCGAGGATGGCGTTCTGTTGTGGGTTGCCGATGACACCCTCACAGAGTACTCAGCCCGTGATGACGACGTTGCTGGTGGAGACTTAGGGTACAGGACGACCGCGACACTCATCTGGCGTTTTGCATCCGACCTGTTACAGGTGCTCGAGGAAGACGCCTTGGCCACAGCCACTGTGTTCATCAGCCAAAAGTGGCACGGGAGCGGAGCAGCAACTGATGAAGCCAACGGACTGTTAGCGAGTCTTGTACTCGCGCTGCGGTCCCAGGCAACAAGCCTGCGACGTGATCGCGTTGTTGGATTTGGGGAACAAACTTTGGTACATGCTGTTCAGGCGATGACACAAAGCGGCAAACAGATGCTTGCACAGATGTCTGGTGACCTGGACGAGGCGACAAGCGATCGCGGTGAACTGAGTCAGACGCTGCAGGCGATGATGGAAGCCAATCTGAACGTGAGCGAAGCAGCACGTCTCCTCTTTGTGCACCGCAACACCCTCATTCACCGTCTCGACCGCATTCGCGAAGCGACGGGTCGCGACTTGCGGCGCTTCGATGATGCGGCCTCACTGCTAATGAGTCTCCTCGCAAAACGGGCAGAGTGACCCCTGCTTGGTTGTGCACTGTGCCCTTCCCAGATGTCCAGGTCGGTGCACCTTGCCTATCGTCTGAATCTGTACCATTCGTTATCCTTAAGGCAATCAAAGCTTCAGGAGGACGATTGAATGGCACGCGTTCAGTTAAACCACATTGTGAAAAGCTATACCGGAAATGTACAAGTTGTAAAAGACTTCCATCTCGATATTGAAGACAAAGAGTTCGTTGTCTTCGTCGGTCCGTCCGGCTGCGGCAAGACGACGACACTCCGCATGATTGCCGGACTTGAAGACATCACTTCTGGCGATCTCTACATTGGCGAACGACGCGTGAACGACGTACCGCCAAAAGATCGCGACATCGCGATGGTGTTCCAGAACTATGCTCTCTATCCGCACATGTCTGTGTACCAGAACATGGCGTTTGGGCTCAAATTACGCAAGATGTCAAAGTCTGATATCGATACCCGCGTACACGAAGCCGCCCGCATTCTGGACATCGAGCACCTCCTCGAGCGCAAACCGAAGGCGCTCTCCGGTGGACAACGCCAGCGCGTGGCGCTTGGTCGCGCAATCGTGCGCGAGCCACAAGTGTTCTTGATGGACGAACCGCTGTCCAACCTCGATGCTAAACTGCGCGTGCAGATGCGCGCCGAGATCCGCAAACTCCATCAGCGTATCCAGACAACGATGATCTACGTCACGCACGACCAGGTAGAAGCTATGACGATGGGAGACCGCATTGTTGTGATGAATGACGGGATCATCCAGCAGTGTGATACGCCGGACCGCGTTTACAACCACCCGGCTAACCTGTTCGTCGCCGGTTTTATCGGGTCACCCGCGATGAACTTCATTCAAGGTGAAGTCCGCGAGGAAGGTTCGAACCTGTATTTCATCGCTCAAGGTGTCAAGCTGCTCGTCCCAGAAGGTCGTCATAAGCGGATGCTGACTGGCGGCATAAGCTCGCGCAAAGTCGTGCTTGGTGTGCGCCCAGAGGACATGCACAACGATGACATCATGAAGGCAACTTACCCCGACGCGCTCGTCACGGCACAAGTCGAAGTTGTAGAGCACATGGGCTCCGAGATCTACCTGCACGTTTCCGTCGCCGGTAGCACCATCATTGGCCGTGTGAACCCGCGCTTCACGTACACACCTGGCGATTCTGTGGAACTCGCGTTTGATATGAACCGCGTCCACTTCTTCGACGAAGACACTGGCGTGGCGATTGCTGCCGCTGAGCACGAAGCTGCCACACCAGTGAACGCCTGACACGCTTAGCGGGGCTTGACCGCTGGTTCGAGGGCGAGACCCTCGGAAAGTTCGAAACCCTAGGAGACAAAAGCCTGCATGAAACGAGCCCTTAGCGGCTCGTTTTTTGTATCTCTCAAACACCTCCGTAACAAACAGCGCACTCCCTGCGGCGAGCTGTTTGATTCGACCAGCAGGAGGTAACAGACAACGAAAGAGACACACAAGACCGCACGCGAAGCGGCCGATGAGCTGTTTGACCGCTATGCAGACGACGTCTACCGATTTTGCCCTGTACGCAGTCGGAAACCACACAGAGGCCCTCCAATCGCCGAGGTTCGCGTGGATTGACTCGAACACCGGGTTTGGGGCGATGTCCGCTTCCAGTGGCATGGCGCCGACGAACGCTGTACCGCTGTATGTCACAAACGACGGAGGCAAAAGTGGCTACCTGCGCCCATCTTCCCGCCCAGCGCCGTCGACCTCAAGAACACGTACATGACCGTAACCCAGCCCGTATTCTCTGGCCAAACCGGTACACTGACGATCCTATCGAACGATTACAACGCCACAACGGCGAAGAACACGCTGACGTCTTATCAGACCACGGATGGGGGTCAACATTGGCAAGCAGTCGGTCAGGTTCAGGTGGGGCCGGGTCCAATTCTGGTATCGTTCGTCAGTCCGTCCACGGGTTGGTACCTCGACAGGAACAGTGGTCGCCTCATGGAGACGACTGATGGGGGAAAGTCTTGGCAGACAGTGCAGGCGAGCGGCCTGTTCGGGCTGTATTCGCAAAGCGGGTAATCGGTGTCACTGCACATGCTGACATCAACGAGCGGCGTAGCGGTGGTCACGAACACAAATACTCAGTCCAGTCAACAGTTTGCGTCGAAAATGTATAAGACGAACGATGGCGGGAAGTCATGGCAGACGGTGTCACTTGGGTAAGGTGTTTGCGCCCCCCAGCGACGATTGCGGAGGGCGCTTTTCAATGAAGGGTGACGCTGGCGTCGCTACCTTCTGTTCTCCGCCTATCCCGACACTCCGCGGGCGGAAAAAATGTCGCTAAATCAGATTTTCATCGCCGTTAGCGACATTTTCGACCTCCTCGCAGCCGAAATCCCTCGTCCCGAGGTCCGATAGCGACGCTGGCGTCGCTACCTTCTGTTTTTCGCCGATCCCGACACTCCGCGGGCGGAAAAAATGTCGCTAAATCGGATTTTCATCGCCATTAGCGACATTTTCGACCTCCTCGCAGCCGCTTCACTCACCCGCCAATCCAACACTGACACGCGTGTCGCTCGGCGGTAGAGGCCATGTAATCGCCGCACCCTACTGCAGGCGTAAGCTAGTCGCCCGGTCCGTTGACACTTCTGTCGCTGCCAATTGTTTCTTCCCGTTCAAAGCTTCCTCACATACCCACCCCCTTACTACGCCTGACTTCCTTCAACACTTCTCCATGAATTCGTCACCAGTCTTTCAAGGATGATCGCTATACTTTTTCGTGAGTTTGACTTACGATGTGGCCGAGGGGGAGACTGGTGGGACATGTAGGAACAGAAACACCCCATAACCGGACGATTAAGGGACAGAGGCCAAACAGGGCGTTGCGCCTGAGTATGCTCGTCGTTGGTTTTATTTTGCTTTACACAATTGTCTTAGAGTGGCGTGGTCTGGCACGTATGCACTTTTTGCAATACGACTACGCATTTTTCTACTACGCCTTTGACCAAGTGTTGAACCATCACAGCTCGTTCGCCTCACTCTACAACCTGCGGGTTCAGACCATATGGCTTAAAGAACTGCACTACCCTTTGAACCCGTACAACCAATATGTCTACCCGCCACAGTTCGCGGTACTCTTCGCTCCACTAGGTGGGCTTTCATTTCACCAGTCCGCGTTAGTTTGGATGCTCATCTCAATAGCTGCCTATTTTTTGGCGGTGTTCTACCTTGTGCGAATGCTGTGGGGAAAAGTTAGGCGCATCCACCTTATCGCTCTGTTCATAGTCGCAGCAGCTATGACACCGTTCGAAATTGACGCGGCAGTCGCCAACATCAACAGTGTCTTGTTCTTTCTGGTTGTCTACGGATTCTATCAACTCTACTACCGTAAACGTCCACGTGTGGCAGGGATTTTGTTCGGACTTGCAGTGCTGATGAAAGTGACGCCTGTAGAGATTCTTTTGATCCCGGTGATCCGCAAACAGTGGCGCGTGGTCATCTGGACGGCCATCTGCATAATGGCGGGAACGCTTGTCACGACCTTCATCATTGGCTTCGGTCCGATTTGGCAATACGTGTTGCACTTTAGTGCGTTTGGACAGACCAGCATGAAAAACGGACCGGCCCCTTACAACCAGTCCATCGTCGGAGTCGTCGGGATGTTCCAGCAGAACGGGTGGTTGTTCGGAGGCAAGCTCGTGCAGGACGTAATCTACCTGGTATTCGTTCTTTGGGTGTTGCGAACGCTTTTGGTCCGCATCCGCCGGATGCCAACAGCGGACTGGCGGCTCGATATGAGCCTCGCCATTCTGATCCCGCTGCTGTTTTCCCCACTCGATGAGCAGATGCACATGCTCTTCGTCATCCCGTCTTTGATGCTGTTTGTCCACTTCATCACGGACGTTGAGCACACGTCGTTTCGCACCGGACCGCAGGTAAATCGCAAGCGCTTGGCCGTTGTCACGGTGCTCGGTGTTGGCATCTTGTCTTTGCCGGCGACGTTCGCGTTGAACATAATCACCGGTCGGTTCCCGTTTCTGGCGTGGATGCACGCACAAATGTTTTTTGTGCTTGTCCTCACATTCATCACGGTCGTGAGGCTCTACCGTCAAACGGCGTCGCTGCCGCGCATTGTCCCTGGCGTTTTCGGTTCAAACACAGTGTCACGCAGGGACGCTTTGTAACCGTGGACTGCCTTTGGGTCTCCCTCTACGCAATGTTGATCGCTCGGGCCGCAAGGACTGCGACAACGGCGAGCGAGATGGAGGCCTGAGTCATCATCAGGACTTTCGCACGCTTCGACAGTACAAGCGTGTCCGTAGGGCTGAATGCGGTGCTTGTATTAAATGCTAGGAATAAATAATCGACGAAGGTAGGTTGCCAGTTTTTCGCACTGCGAGTCTGCATCGTGTTCTGTGGAAAGAGGAAATCAGACCCCTCCGGCCGATGATGGTGTCGTCGAGCCGGACCCCCTTGGTCGACTTCCCAGTACCAGACAGAAAATACGAGAATGTTCGCCGACCAGAGCAAAATTGCATTGCGAAAGAGAGTTACAGCGGATTGGGCTGTGTTGTGGAATAAGGCGCCGATCAAAAACACTGTGCTGGTCATGAGGGCAAGCGTCATGAAGGCTGTAATGAGGAGTGCGATCCGCCGCGTCCAAACCTCACTTTCCTGGGCGGCTGTCGCATAGAGGACGACCAATAGCGCCGCCGCGACAAACAAGACACTCCACCGCGGTCCCACCGTGAGATTCTCCGACAGAGCGGCGATGAGCGCGCCGACGAACAGCACTGCTAGCGTAAATGGCCAGCGCCGGACGCGCCTGGCCACATTCTCAAGTTCTATCAGTTCGTCGTGCAACTCATGTTCAACCGTCTCTACGAAGTTGTGTGATTGACTAACTGACTCGTCACCTAATTGAACTGATTGATGTTGCCCATTCACCCCGCCCGCTCGATCCCGCTGTTCTCCCGAACGGTTCGGCTTTGATGGTGGCTTTTGCTCCATATGTTAGGGCCCCTCTGTCCGCTCCGAGATCTAATCGGGCTCATCCTAACCGAGGTTGAGCAGAGTTGCAAGTGTTTTGCACAGCTTTGCCAGTGGTTTTCGGTATATGCCACTCTGATTCAGAGGGCTGTTCAGACGTTGTAATCACTACCTGAGGGCTCGCGTTGGACGCTTGACGCCAACTCTGTCTGATCAGAGTCCCACTCCCACTCGACGCGGTTTCGTCCGAGTTCCTTAGCTCGGTACAACGCCCCGTCGGCGCGCTTCAACAGCGTTACTACCGTGTCTTGGACTCGCGATTCAGCGATTCCAAAACTCACTGTGACTTGGCCCACATTAAGGCATTGCTCTGCCACTCCCCCCCGAACTCTCTCTACGACGGCGATTACGGCATCACGAGGCAGTTGCGGTGCAATAAACAGGAACTCGTCTCCTCCCCACCTGCCAAATACACACGTCGACGGAATCGTTTCTCGGACTATGCGTGTGACAGTGGTGAG
>JAKAXI010000136.1 GCA_021816665.1 Bacillota bacterium
TTTGACATCTAGAGTTGGCCGACGACGTGGTTAGGTGTCAATTTGACATCTAGAATTGGCCGCCGACTCGGTTAGGTGTCAATTTGACATCTAGACCTGGCTGGCAACTTGGTTAGGTGTCATTTTGACATCTAAAGCTGCCCAGCGACTCCCCGGCGACGTGGTTAGGTGTCATTTTGACGGCAACGTGACGACGCTGCTTAACCTGTCCTTCAGAAAAAACAGGAACGTGTGTTCTGTTTTTGCTTCGGTATGTTAAAATTGAACGTAAGACAGGTGACGATTTGCGGGCCTGTCTGGTCGAACTGCATTCAACGAGCATTTCGAACGGAGAGGAGGTTGTTCCGTGGCCAACCAGCCGGAGCGGTTTCAGCTTGTTTCAGACTATGCACCGCAAGGTGACCAACCGGGAGCCATTGCTGGGCTCGTGGACGGCGTAAATCAGAATCTGCGGCACCAGGTGCTACTCGGCGCGACCGGGTCTGGGAAAACGTTTACGATGGCGAACGTCATCGCGAAGGTCAACAAACCGACTCTGGTGATTGCGCACAATAAAACTCTCGCCGCACAACTTGCAGCTGAGTTCAAGGAATTCTTCCCGCACAACGCGGTGGAGTACTTCGTCAGTTACTACGACTACTACCAACCGGAGGCGTACATTCCGTCGACGGATACCTATATCGAGAAGGACGCCAAAATCAACGACGAGATCGATAAGCTCCGCCACTCAGCGACCGCGTCTCTCCTGGAGCGCAACGACGTGTTGGTTGTTGCCAGCGTGTCGGCCATCTACGGACTGGGTAATCCTGAAGAGTACCGAGACCACGTGCTGTCCTTGCGCACAGGCGGCACACGCAGTCGTGACGACATCCTGCGCAAGCTAGTCGACATGCAGTACGAGCGCAATGACATCAACTTCACACGCGGAACATTTCGTGTGCGCGGCGACGTGGTCGAGATCTTTCCCGCATCTCGGGGGGAACAGGCAATTCGAGTGGAACTGTTCGGAGACGAGATTGATCGGATCACGGAGATCGACGTACTCACGGGGGAAATCGTCGGGGTGCGCGATCACGTCGGGATCTTCCCAGCGTCTCACTTCGTCACTTCGCGCCCGCGATTAGAGGCGGCAGTGCAGCGCATTCGCGACGAACTCCGAGAGCGACTCGCCGAGCTGCGCGCGACCGACAAGCTGTTGGAGGCGCAGCGGCTCGAGCAACGGACACAGTACGACATCGAGATGATGCTCGAGATCGGTTTTTGTTCAGGCATTGAGAACTACTCGCGGCATTTGGAAGGTCGAAGCGCAGGAGAGCCACCGAACACACTGCTCGACTACTTCCCTGAGGACTTTTTGACGCTGATCGACGAGTCCCACGTGACGCTGCCCCAGGTGCGCGGGATGTACGGCGGAGATCGGACACGCAAGCTCACCTTGATTGAACACGGGTTTCGCCTGCCCTCCGCTGCAGACAATCGGCCGCTCACGTTTGACGAGTTTGAAGCGCGGCTCGGTCAGGCGATTTATGTCTCGGCTACGCCGGGGCCTTATGAAGAGGCTCACGAGGAGCGGCGGGTGGAACAGATCATTCGGCCAACCGGTCTTGTCGATCCGGAGATATTCGTCCGTCCGATTAAAGGTCAGATCGACGACCTAGTCGGTGAGATTCACGAGCGGATTCGCCGGCAGGAGCGCGTCCTTGTGACGACGTTGACGAAAAAAATGGCCGAGGATTTGACCGACTATTTCAAGGAACTCGGGATCAAAGTGCGTTACCTCCACTCCGACATCAAGACGATGGAGCGGATGGTCATTTTGCGCGACTTGCGCCTAGGCGTGTTCGATGTCCTCATCGGGATCAACCTGCTGCGTGAAGGGCTCGACTTGCCGGAAGTCTCTCTTGTCGCCATTCTCGACGCGGATAAGGAAGGTTTCTTGCGCGCGGAGCGCTCGCTCATTCAGACGATTGGCCGCGCCGCCCGAAACGCCAACGGCCAGGTCATTATGTACGCAGACCACATCACAGATTCGATGCGCGTCGCAATGGACGAAACCATGCGACGGCGCGAAAAGCAACTTGCCTACAACGAGGAACATGGCATTACGCCGCAGACGATCCAGAAGGCGGTGCGCGACGTCATCGAGGCGACGAAGGCAGCTGAGAGCCAGTCGGATTACCTCTCCACGGCAGAACGCGCGCGGCAGATGTCGGCGAAGGACCGCCGCGATCTGATCCGCCGCCTCGAAAACGAGATGAAGGAAGCAGCGAAGGCATTGCAGTTCGAGCGGGCTGCGGAGCTCCGCGACATGATCGTGGAACTCTCAGCCTCGTAAGCGGCGCCGCCCTGCGTCAGCACAGTATGAAGACTCATTGGTAGACTCCACCCGGGGCGCACGGGACCGTGCTCGCTTTAGCGCTAACGGGACCGCGCGCCCTGCACCCGAGTCATCAGAAAGGTTGCATAGCTCATGAGCCACGACGCAATCGTGATCCAGGGTGCTCGCGCCCATAATCTGAAGAACATTGACGTCACCATTCCGCGCGACAAGTTCGTGGTTATCACAGGGCTGTCCGGGTCCGGCAAGTCGTCGCTGGCCTTCGACACCTTGTACGCGGAAGGACAGAGACGGTATGTCGAGTCGTTGTCTGCCTACGCCAGGCAGTTCCTCGGGCAAATGGACAAACCGGACGTCGACGCGATCGACGGCTTGTCGCCGGCTATCTCCATCGACCAAAAGACGACCAGCCGCAACCCCCGCTCGACCGTCGGGACAGTCACGGAAATCTACGACTACCTGCGTCTTCTGTTCGCGCGTGCGGGACGGCCGTACTGCCCAAGTTGCAACATCCCGATCACGTCACAGACCGTTGAGCAGATGGTCGACCGCATCCTTGAGTTTCCGGAGCGAACCCGACTGCAAATTCTCGCACCTATCGTTCGGGGGCGCAAGGGCGAGCACCAGAAGCTGCTGGAAGACATGCGCAAGAACGGCTACGTGCGTGTGCGCGTCGACGGCGAGATCCGCGAGTTGTCTGAGGAGATTGTGCTCGAGAAGAACAGGAAGCACACCATCGAAGTGGTCATTGACCGTATTGTCGTGAAGCCGGACATCACAACCCGTCTGTCCGATTCGCTCGAGACGGCGTTGCGTCTGACGGGGGGTATCGTGCTGGCGGACTTTATGGGCGAGCAAGAACTTCTGTTCAGTCAGAACCTCGCCTGCCCGAACTGCGGCTTTAGCGTTGAGGAACTCGCTCCCCGCATGTTCTCTTTCAACAGTCCGTTCGGAGCCTGTGAAGCCTGCTCCGGACTCGGCGTGAACATGGAGATTGACGAAGACCTGCTGATTCCGGACGGCTCAAAGTCACTGGCCGAGGGAGCTGTCGTGCCCTGGGCGGGTTCGAGTTCGACATACTACCCGCAGCTCCTGCAGACCGCTGCAGTGTCGTTCGGGATCGACATCAACGTCCCCGTCACCGAGATTGCAAAGGACAAGCTCGACATGCTGCTGCACGGAACCGGGCAGAAAATCACCTTCACCTTCGAGAATGAGTTTGGTCAAGTCAAGTCGGCCCAAATCCCGTTCGAAGGCGTCGTGCCCAACCTCGAGCGGCGCTATCGCGAGACGGCGTCCGATTACATTCGCGAGTTCATCGAAGATTTTATGAGCGCGAAACCTTGTCCTGCTTGTAAGGGACGGCGGCTGCGCCCGCAGAGCCTGGCAGTGCGCGTCGGAGACAAGAACATTTCCGAAGTAACTGACCTGTCGGTAGTCGAGAGCCTGCATTTTTTCGAAGGGCTGACGTTGACTGATAAGGAGTATCAGATCGCGCGGCAGATCCTGAAGGAGATTGAGTCCCGGCTCGGATTTTTGCGCGACGTGGGGCTCGACTACCTGACGCTGTCTCGGTCTGCAGGTACCTTGTCGGGGGGGGAAGCACAGCGCATCCGGCTCGCCACGCAGCTTGGCGCGAGCTTGATGGGCGTGTTGTACATTCTTGATGAGCCCAGCATTGGTCTGCATCAACGCGACAACGAGCGCCTGATCAAGACACTGGAGAGCATGCGCAACCTCGGCAACACACTGATCGTCGTCGAACATGATGAAGACACGATGCTCGCGTCCGATTACATCATCGATATGGGGCCGGGCGCCGGCATCCACGGCGGGTCCGTTGTGAGCGCCGGAACTCCTGAAGCCATCATGGCAGACCCCGCGTCGATCACGGGTCAGTACCTGTCAGGGCGCCGGTTCATCCCAGTGCCGGAAGCACGGCGGAAGCCGGACGGCCGCTGGTTGAAGGTGAAGCGAGCGACGGAGAACAACCTCAAGGGCGTCAACGTCAGCATTCCGCTCGGCCTGTTCACCTGTGTAACGGGCGTGTCTGGGTCAGGTAAGTCGACCCTGGTCAACGAGGTCATTCACAAAACCCTCGCGCGCGAGTTAAACCGCGCACACGTCCGGCCGGGGGCCTGTGCGGGAATCGAGGGGCTCGACCAACTCGACAAAGTGATCGACATCGACCAGTCGCCGATTGGTCGTACACCGCGGTCGAACCCCGCAACTTACACCGGAGTGTTTGACGACATCCGCGACTTGTTCGCGACAACCAACGAGGCGAAGATGCGCGGCTACAAGAAAGGCCGCTTCAGCTTCAACGTCCGTGGTGGGCGATGTGAAGCCTGTAAGGGCGACGGGATCATCAAAATTGAGATGCACTTCTTGCCCGATGTGTACGTCCCGTGTGAGGTGTGCAAGGGGAAGCGTTACAACCGCGAAACCCTGGAGGTACACTACAAGGGTAAGAGCATTGCAGATGTGCTCGAGATGACGGTCGAGGACGGCCTTCGCTTCTTTGAAAATATCCCGCGCATCGCGCGTAAACTCCAGACGCTTTCAGACGTCGGTCTCGGTTACGTTCATTTGGGTCAACCAGCGACGACACTCTCTGGCGGTGAAGCACAACGCGTCAAACTGGCGTCAGAGTTGCATCGCCGCAGCAACGGCCGTACCTTCTATATTCTCGATGAACCGACGACAGGGCTGCACGTCGCCGACATTGAGCGGTTGCTGGCAGTCCTACACCGACTGGTCGATGCAGGAGACACTGTGCTTGTTATCGAACACAACCTGGACGTGATCAAAACTGCAGACTATCTCATCGACCTCGGCCCGGAAGGGGGCGACCGTGGCGGTGAAGTCGTCGCGAGCGGGCCACCCGAGGCCATCTGCGCTGCGGCCGGCTCGTACACGGGGCGGTTCTTGCGTCCGATTCTGGAGCGCGACTTGGCTCGCTCCGCAGCGGCTCGCGAACAGGCACCGGCAGCCGCGGCACCTGAACGGTAAAGGCGCCTGAAGGGTAAAGGAGGCAGTTCAAGGTGAGCAAAGAGCGAGCCATCACCGTCGAGGAACTCGTAGATGCACTCAATCTGACGATTTTTACACGTGACGCAGACCTGTCTCGCCCGATCACGACCGTGGACATCAACCGTCCAGGCTTAGCTTTGGCTGGCTACTTGCGCTACCATCCGGCCGAGCGAATTCAACTCCTTGGCCGTACCGAGTTGTCGTTCCTGCGCGGCATGGACAGCCGGGAGCAGGCGCTCCGCGTGTTTGCGTTCTGCTCCTACGAGCAGACGCCGTGCGTCATCGTGACCCGCGGAGAAACACCACCTGAGTCACTTTTGCGCGAGGCGCATACGCGCAATTTGCCAGTGCTCGGTGTCAACCTCGTGACGACCCGCGCAGTGGCTGTCATCTCCACTTATTTGGAGGAGCAGCTCGCTCCAGAGACATTGATTCACGGCGTGTTAGTCGACGTGTACGGTATCGGCATCCTGATTACGGGTTCGAGCGGGATTGGCAAGAGTGAAACTGCGCTCGAACTGATCAAGCGCGGACACCGCCTCGTCGCGGACGATGCCGTGATCATCCGGCAGGTCACAGACGACACACTCGTTGGCAGTGCCCCGCCGCTCCTGCAGTACCTGCTGGAGATACGTGGGCTTGGCGTTCTCAACGCGATGACGCTGTTCGGCGCGGGGGCCGTGCGCACGTTCAAGAAGCTGGCATTAG
>JAKAXI010000137.1 GCA_021816665.1 Bacillota bacterium
GATCTAACTGGCTGTCCTTCGTCAAGCTGGCGTCAATCGCCTCAGTTTCGGGGCGCAGACGTTCGAACCTCGCTTGTTGATGACCATCGGTCGTCTCCACGATGTGGACGCGGTCTACCAGAGCGTGGATGCTGCTGTCGCGGCTGGCTTTCAGCGAATCAATCTCGACTTGATGTTCGGTCTGCCAGAACAATCGTTGTCCGATGTTGAGGACTCTTTGCAGCAGGTATTGTCGACCGGCGTCAATCACGTGTCCGCCTATTGGCTCAAAGTTGAAGAAGGCACACCGTTCGGGCAGTGGCAAGCGCGCGGATTGTTGCCGCTGCCAGGAGAAGACCTGGAAGGGGACATGTACGACCTTGTCCGGGACACTCTGCAGCGGTCCGGTTTTGTCCACTACGAGGTCAGCAACTTTGCGAAGCCTGGTGAAGAAGCCCGGCACAACCTGGTGTACTGGCGCAACCAGCCGTATTTTGCGGCGGGAGTGGCCGCGCACGGCTACGTACACGGCGTGAGAACTGCCAACGTGCGGAACCTTGCGCTGTACGGTCAGGCAGTCAGTGCTGGAGAGCGCCCCTTTGCGAGTTCTGATCCCGTGTCGATGCACGAGGCTTGCGAGGATACGATGATGCTTGGCCTGCGTCTCGCCGAAGGTGTTTCGAAACGACAGTTTGCCAAGCGGCACGGGCGCCCCATGGAGGCTGTGTTCGGTTCCGAAATCGAGCGGTTGCAGGGACTCAATCTGCTCGAATGGGTGGGTGACCGCCTGCGCTTGACGCGCCAGGCTTGGCCCATTGCCAACGCTGTGTTCGAAGCCTTTATTGGAGCATGATCACCCCTTCGCTTCATTGACAATGTAGGCACCGTTTTGTTATCGTCAAGGAGTGGTTTAGCACTCGATGGTGATGAGTGCTAACAGGAGAGGTGAATCTTGATGCTCAGTGACCGTCAAAAGTTGATCTTAAGTATGGTCGTCGAGGATTACGTTCGTTCTGCAGAGCCGGTTGGGTCTCGTGCTCTGTCGAAACGAGGCGAAATTCAGCTGAGCGCGGCCACCATCCGAAATGAAATGTCAGACCTTGAAGAACTCGGCTACCTGGATCAACCGCACACGTCTGCTGGCCGCATTCCGTCTCAGCAGGGATACCGTTTCTACGTCGACAACCTGCTCTCGCGCAGGGAGATTGACAAGGACACGTTGTCGGTGCTGCGCGAAGTGTACGTCGAGAAAATGACTGAAGTGGAGCAGGTATTCCATCAGACGGCAATTCTGCTCTCTCAGTTAACGCAGTACACGGCGATCGTCCTTGGTCCGCAGGTCTACCAAGAGAAAATCAAAAGCATTCAGCTTGTCCCACTCCATGAGCGCGCCGCTGTTGCCATCTTAGTGACAGACTCTGGCCAAGTGCAGAGCCGTCAAGTGCAGTGGGTCGAAGACATTTCAACTGACGACATGACGCAACTGGTGAACCTGCTGAACGCGCGTTTGCAGGGAGTTCCTGTCGCCAATTTGCGGTCGCGGTCGTACCGGGAGATCGCGAACGAACTGGCAAACGTCATGGAGCACTGTGAAAATGCAGTTGCCATGCTGGATGAACTGCGCGCGGCTGTAGAGGAACAGGACGACCGATTGTATGTCGGCGGTACAAACAACATTTTGGCGCAACCGGAGTTTCGCGACGTGGACAAGGTGCGCCCCGTGCTTGCCTTGCTCGAGCAGGCTCATTCCGCGAGAAAGTTGTTGGCGACCGGGGGCAAGGGGGTTCAGGTGCGGATTGGGCTCGAAAACGGGGCAGGACCACTACAGGACTGTACGGTGATATCTACGTCTTTGCATGTGAACAATGAGCCGTTTGGCAGTATTGGTGTCCTCGGGCCGACGCGAATGGACTATGCTCGCGTTATGCAAATCCTTGATTATGCAGGCCGAACACTGACGCGTGGAATCCAACGCGCTGAGGCTGACTGAGTTCACCGAGCGGGGTAGTTGCATGAGACGAAAGGAGTTTCAACATGAGTGAACAAGCTCGTGAAAGTACTGCGGATCAAGATCTCGAGACAGGGCCGGAGGCGATCGACGACAACAACGCCGACGATGGCGTAGACGAAACTGTCGGAGCACAGGCTGTAGAACTTGAGGTGGAAGAAGTCAGGGAAGTGGAGCAGGGGAGCAGTGTTCAAGCTTCTGAGAGTGAACAACTGCGTCAGCAACTGTTGCGACTGCAGGCCGATTTCGATAATTTCCGCAAGCGCACCCGTCAAGAGCGGGAAGAGTTGCAGTCGTTTGCGACGCGCAAGCTGCTTGGCGAGTTGTTGCCGATCGTGGACAACTTCGACCGTGCGATGTCTGTTTTGACGGGCGATGACGCGGCACTGCCAACGGTTCGGACTGGAGTTGAAATGGTGCAGCGCCAGTTGCTGACGCTGCTGTCGCAATATGAAGTGCGCCCGATGGAAGTGCTTGGACAGGCGTTCGATCCAAAGGTGCATGAAGCCGTGTTGCAGGAGCCTGCAGGCGATGGACCCGCCGGTATCGTCAAAGAAGAGTTGCAGAAGGGATATTGGCTCGGAGACCGGGTGCTTCGCCCTGCCATGGTGAAAGTGACGGTTTAATGTGCTGGGTTCCCGCCGGCTTCATTCAATACAGGTAAAGGTGATCGAACCAGCGAACACTTGGCAATCGATGAGGAGGAGACACAAATGGCGAAAGTGATTGGCATTGACCTTGGTACCACCAACTCTTGCGTGGCAGTGATGGAGGGTGGAGAGACAGTAGTCATCCCGAACGCTGAAGGCAACCGCACCACTCCGTCGGTTGTGGCGTTTAGCAAAGATGGGGAGCGTCTTGTTGGCGACGTAGCAAAGCGCCAGGCGATTACAAACCCTGATCGCACCATTATCTCGATCAAACGCCACATGGGGACTGACCATAAAGAAAACATCGACAATAGGTCGTACACGCCACAAGAGATCTCGGCGATGATTCTGCAAAAATTGAAGGCCGACGCCGAAGCGTACTTGGGTGAAACGGTCACACAGGCGGTCATCACCGTGCCTGCGTACTTCAGCGACAGTCAGCGGCAGGCCACAAAAGACGCAGGACGCATTGCAGGGCTCGATGTGCTGCGCATCGTCAACGAACCGACCGCAGCTGCGCTTGCGTATGGATTGGACAAAGAGGGAGAGCACACCATCCTTGTGTACGACCTCGGCGGTGGCACGTTCGACGTGTCCATTCTTGAACTCGGCGACGGCGTCTTTGAGGTCAAGGCGACAAGCGGCAACAACCACCTCGGTGGTGACGATTTTGACGAGCGCGTGATGCAGTACTTGGTCGACACATTCCGCAAAGAGACCGGCATTGACCTGTCCAAGGACCGGATGGCGATGCAGCGCCTTAAGGACGCCGCTGAAAAAGCGAAAAAGGAACTGTCCTCGACCTTGACGACGACAATTTCGCTGCCATTCATTTCAGCCGATGCCAGCGGTCCGAAACACCTTGAGGTGAACCTCACACGGGCCAAGTTTGAAGAGTTAACCGCAGACCTCGTGGAGAAGACACTGGGTCCGACTCGTCAGGCGCTGTCTGATGCAGGGCTCTCTGCTAGTCAGATTGATCGCGTCATCCTGGTTGGGGGTTCGACCCGTATCCCGGCAGTGCAAGACGCGATTAAGAAGGTAATTGGGAAAGAGCCTTCCAAAGGCGTCAACCCGGACGAGGTTGTTGCTGTCGGCGCCGCGATTCAGGCAGGCGTGCTGACGGGTGAGGTTAAGGACGTGGTGTTGCTCGACGTGACGCCTTTGTCGCTCGGGATCGAAACGCTCGGAGGGGTATTCACACGCCTCATTGACCGCAACACAACGATCCCAACATCGAAGAGCCAGGTGTTTTCCACCGCGGCAGACAACCAAACGTCTGTGGAAATTCACGTTCTCCAGGGTGAACGTGAGATGGCGCGCGACAACAAGACGCTCGGTCGGTTTACGCTGAGTGACATTCCACCTGCGCCGCGGGGCATTCCGCAGATCGAGGTCTCGTTCGACATCGACGCAAACGGCATCGTCAACGTGTCTGCAAAGGACCTTGGCACCGGGCGCAGTCAGCGCATCACCATCACCTCGTCAAGCGGGTTGAACAAAGACGAGATCGACCGCATGATGAAGGAAGCCGAACTGCACGCCGACGAAGATAAGAAACGCCGTGAGCAGATTGAACTGCGCAACCAGGCGGACACGCTCTTGTACCAGACAGACAAAAGTTTGAAAGACCTTGGCGACAAGGCGGATGCGGAACTGAAGACGAAAGCTGATGAAAAGCAGAAGCAGTTGCGGGACGCTTTAGCTGGTGACGATACGGCTGCTATCCAGAAGGCCCATGATGAATTGACAGAGGTCCTGCATCAGATCTCGACGAAGTTGTATGAGCAGGCTCAGTCTGGTGCAGCGACTGACTCATCCACTGATGAGACAACTGGTGGACAGGACAACGTCGTGGACGCTGAATACAAAGTGGTCGACGAAGACAAGTAAGCTACGGGAATGGGGAGTGCTACACTGTCGCTTCGCGGCTGTGACGGCAGCTACACTGGCAGGGACAGTTTGTCCCTGCCAAGTTCTTACCCGCGTGTGATACCATAGTCACGGTGGCATGTGGCGGGAGGGAGACGCCTGTGAACAAACGAGACTACTATGAGGTCTTGGGTGTCGGCCGAGACGCCACTCAGGACGAGATCAAAAAAGCATACCGCAAATTGGCTCGACAGTTTCATCCGGACGTGAACAAAGAAGACCCGGATGCAGAGCAGAAGTTTAAAGAAGTGTCAGAAGCGTACGAAGTCCTGTCTGACTCGAACGAACGGGCTCGCTATGACCAATTCGGGCATGCCGACCCAACCCAGGGGATGGGTGGCGGTTTTGGCGGCCAGGGTGCTGGATTCTCGGACTTCGGGGGCTTTGGTGACATTTTTGACATGTTCTTCGGCGGCACTGGGAGAGCGCGTGGGCCACAGCGTGGCGCAGACCTTGAATATGAGTTGGAGGTCACGTTCGAAGAAGCTGCTTTTGGAACTGAAAAAGACATCATGGTACCACGTACCGAGACGTGCGGCACGTGCTCCGGCACCGGCGCACGCCCTGGTACACGCGTCGAGACGTGTCCGACATGTAACGGGAGCGGCGAGCAGCAGACAGTCGTCAATACACCTTTTGGTCGGATGGTGAATCGGAAGGTCTGCGGTACTTGTCACGGCACTGGCAAACGCATTGCTAGTCCGTGCCCGGACTGCCATGGGCAAGGGCGGCGGCGTGTGCGTCGCACCGTCAAAATCAAAGTGCCGGCGGGCGTCGACACTGGCATGCGCCTGCGGATGCCAGGCGCCGGTGAAATGAGCCCGAACGGTGGTCAACCCGGAGACTTGCACATCGTGATTCGCGTTCATCCGCACGACGTGTTTGAACGCGATGGGAACAATGTCTACGTAGACGTTCCGCTGTCTTTTGTGCAGGCTGCGCTTGGAGACGAGATCGAGGTGCCGACGCTGGACGGCAATGTCAAGTTGCGCATACCCGAAGGTACACAGACCGGAACTATGTTTCGCCTGCGCGGCAAAGGGATCCCGAAGGTCGGTGGCGGCGGAATCCAGCGTGGCGATGAACATGTCCGCGTCCACGTGATCACGCCGACGAATTTGAACGAGCGGCAACGCGACTTGTTCCGTGAATTGAGTGAAGAACTCGGAGAGGCACCACAGGAACAGTCGCGCACGTTTATCGAGCGCATGAAGAACGCATTTTTACGCGACCACTGAGTCTGTCAGGGTTTTCCTGAACGGGTAGAGCGGGGTTTGAAACTGAGGATTGAGGTGGAACCCTTTGTTGTGGCGACAGGTGACATTTGAAATAGCGAGCGAGGCGGCCGATGCGGTTGCCTCGCTGCTTGGTGATTGGCCCGAAGTCAACGGTGTGGCGCTCGAAGGGGAGACCATCCAGACCGCTCACCCTGAGTATGGGGACTGGTATGAGCTGCCACAGCGAGCGAACGATGACG
>JAKAXI010000138.1 GCA_021816665.1 Bacillota bacterium
TGTGCCAAAAAGGATAGCATACCCGCGCGCCTGCGGCCGCTATGTGCCAAAAAGGATCACATGGCCGCGCGCCTGCGGCCGCTATGTGCCAAAAAGGATCACATGGCCGCGCGCCTGCGGCCGCTATGTGCCAAAAGGATCACATGGCCGGGCGCCTGCGGCCCGTGCCGCCCCGGCAACACAAGTGTCGCTCAGTTTGCCATCGAAACCGGGTTCTCCTGCTCGAGCGGGGGCACAGCGCGCTTCGCGGTTGCTGCGATTTGCATGACCACCATGACGACGATGACCGCGATCGTGGCGAACACAGCCGCGGCAAAACTGTGGGTGCCGTCGTCAATCCAGCCCAACACGATGCGGCCCAAGCGCTCATCACATAGCCGACTGAGCGCGACTGAGTGCGACTGACTGTGCTTTGGCAGACCATGCCGCTGCCTCGTGGTGGTGATTGGTCACCTCAATCGGCAGCAGGAGGTTCAAGGGAAACAAGTCCACCTGCTCCGATGCCAATCGTCGCGCACGCCAGGTAGGGGTCGACGTGGGACACAAGTAACAGCAAGCCGGCTAGTTCAATTACGAACTCAACCACCAGCCACAATCGGCGCGAAGGGTATGTCCTCAGTACGAGTGGCAGCACCAACTGACTGGAATCTGAATCGCAACAAAGAGCGTCAGGGCATTTGCCGAATAGGATTTGGAGTAGCCCATTCCTTCAATGATTTGCGGCAGCCACGCTGTAAACGAGTAGAACGAAAAGCCCATCAGGCCGAAAGACAGCGTGATCAGCCAGGCCCGACCACTCCCCCAAGGCAACTTCACGCTCACCATTGCCTCCTCGTAGCGCCGAGTACCGTGTTGGGGGGAGCCGAAGTGGGAGCCGAAGTGGAATTGGGACGAGTGTTAAGCCACGCGAGGAGCCCGCGCGGCTAGTTCACACGAGTGGGTCATGTGGGTCATGTGGGTCAGAGTCGCTCCAATGCTGCGCGTGTCCGTTCGTTCACCACGTTGCCTGTGTTCAGTGTCGTCTTCGGCTCCAGTAGCAGTACGTGAACCTCTTCGGGCGCGAACGGTTGGTGTTCGACGCCGCGCGGAATAATCACGAATTCGCCATCGTTCAATACGACATCTTCTTGATCGCGCACCCGTATGACAAGTTGCCCCTGCACGACGAGGAACATCTCATCTTCCTGTTCATGCGAGTGCCACACAAACTCGCCCTTCAGCTTGGTCAGCTTGACGTAGGAGTCGTTCAGATCCCCGACAATGCGTGGGTGCCAGTGATCGTTGAATAGGCTCAGCTTGTCAGCCAAGTTGACTTTTGTGACCATGGGGTAGTCCCTCGTTTCCAAATGATGTGCACGTTTCGCCCGGTTGCGGCGTCGGCGTGCCGCGGTCGCTTCGCAAATGGCTTCGAGGTAGGGGGCGCTGCGCAAGATCTCGACGAGTTCCCGCGACGTACGCATCACTGCACCGGCCCTCAGCGCGCGGTCAACCGCCGCATCGGTCATCAGGTCGTAATGGGGGTGGCGCGGCGAGTTGTGCAGCCACTTCCGCTTCAGTCCGATGCGCTCAACTGCAAAAGTATGCAGTTCTTCCAGGCTCTCCGACGAGATCAAGTGAATTCCGTCTGTGTAAATCATGGGCACAGTATACCACTTCGCGTCTGGCACTCCTGCAACCTCAGGTCGCGGGAGTGACTGTCAAAAGCCGAACATAATCAAGGCTGGCAGGGAAATGAAGGTTTGGTTGCGAATAGGTAGAGAGCAAGCCTACACGTCCCGA
Organism: Bacillota bacterium; assembly: GCA_021816665.1. Taxonomy (GTDB): domain Bacteria; phylum Bacillota; class Bacilli; order Alicyclobacillales; family Alicyclobacillaceae; genus Alicyclobacillus_L. The sequence continues at coordinate 1,780 of JAKAXI010000138.1, forward strand.
CCGGAATCCGGAGGCAACGATGACGATTGACCGTAAGACTCGCCGCAAACTACGTCCCGTCATAACGCTGAAGCCTGCTGAACTGCTGTGGGTTGTCGAGGCGGGCCTTCTGCTCACCGTCGCCGTCTTCTTCGCGCTCGGTTACCTGAGTTACCTCGCTGCACATCGAACCATCACCAACTTCCACTACGACTTTGCGTTCTTTTACACCGCGTTTTCAGTCGTGTGGCACCACAGCCCGACGTCGCTGATGTACGACAAACCGCTCGAGCAAGCGTTTTTGCGTCAGCACGGGTATATCGTGAACCCACCTGATGAGTACGTATACCCGCCTCAGTTTGCAGTGTTTTTTTCATTTCTCGCGTCGCTTCCGTACAGGGCCGCTTCGATGCTGTGGACAGTGTTCGCGTTCGTCGGCTATGCACTGTCGGTCATCTTGCTGGGGCGCCTCGGGTTTGTGCAGCGGGGGCGGGGGAGGCTGTTAACGCGGCGGGGGGCAGGCTTTCCGTGGCTGGTTTTTGCTGCTTTGTGCGCTGCCAATGACGGATTTAACTCGGATGTTCTGCTTGGTAATGTCACATGGCTGCTTCTGCTGCTGATCACGCTCGGGTTCTACCTGCGCTACACTCTCAGGTGGAAGTTTCTCGCTGGCGTCCCAATGGGCATTGCTGCTGTCATCAAGATCACGCCCGCCGTTCTATTCTTTTACTACTTGCTCAGACGAGAGTGGCGCATGGCTTTTGGCATTCTGACGGGCGCCGCAATCTCATCAGTCGTTGCCGCGTTCGTGATCGGGTGGCGCACACTGTGGCAGTTCGTGACTGCGTTTTACGGTCTGTTTCACTCCAGCATGCAAAACGGTCCGGCGCCTCACAACCTGTCGTTTGAAGGCGACCTCGCTTATCTCGCCAATGTGGCGCACGTCATCAGCCCGGCCGCGGTGTCACCTGTATTTCTCGCCATCCTCGTAGGTTTGGCGCTGCTTGTCATCTGGCTCATTTGGAGCGGACGCGTTGACGACCCGCGGGCGGATATGGCTCTTGCCGCGCTCTGTGTCATTGTCTTTTCCCCACTCGTCGAAGGTACCCACTTGCTGCTGCTCCTCATCTCGATCACGATGGTCTTCTCCCTCTGGTGGAGCGAGTACACGGCTGTTGGCAAAACGATGTCCCGCACGGACAGCTTCTGGCTCGGCACTTTTGCGCTCGCCTGTCTGATGCTGTCATTGGTGCGGGAGATTGTCGACCATCTGGTTCACGGCTCCGCCCTGCTCGTTCCCGGCTATTTGCTACTCGTCGTCGCAGTGCTCTGGTTCCTCAGCAGGCTACGGCCGTCCGAAGAATCCTCTGCACTCTCCCAGATCGATTGAAACTTTCGCAAGGCGCGGCTGTACGTGACGCGAACGCGCGCCGACGTCCAGCCGAGCACGTCCGCGGTCTCTGACACGGACAGCCACGCACCTCCATCTATCTTTCACTCATTCGACGACGGAAGGTGCCGAATCGCAACAATGGACTGGCGACACCGATCAATTACGGAAACACGGTGGCGTTGAGCGAACGCGTCCCTGCAAAGACGCTGCCTTGCACCTCGCCCTCGTCCGTGTCGTCGAGCACCGTGATCAACATTTGATACAGGTTGATCCCGGCGTCGGGTGTGTCCGCCCACGTCAAGTTGTCCGTGGCGACGAGGAATCCGTTCTCCACATGTGCGGCAGACTCATCGAGCTGTACCAGATGACTGGTGACGAACGTTCCGTTTCGGTATAACTCGATGTTCAAGTTGTGTGGAGCAGATGCCGCATCGCACACAACCTGAGTCGAAGCGTCCAGTTTTGCGACTGCGTGCTCACGTTCAGCGAACACGCAGAGTGTGAGGACGGGGACGGTTGTTGTGTCGAGTGGCTGTTCGCTGTTGATGGTTTGCGCAAAAAAGAAGCTCGGTCCGTCCTTCATCGATCGTTCCTCCTGTTTGACTTGTATGAATGCAGCGTTGCTACAGCCAATGCAAACAGGAGGGTGGATGGAAGGGACAAGTCGCTCAGGGACAAATTACGGTATACGCCTCGTTAGCGGAGCCGCGATTGCGGAGCCAATGACAAGTATCCCCACAGCCACAAGCGAGTGGTTGACGAACACCTGTACCAGCAGCGCGAGCACAATACCGCCCAAGTTGCCAAACAGCAACAACAGCCCGGACGCTGTCCCAACGTCAGAGGGAGCAGCGTGGATCTCTGTGATCGACAGCAAAATCGGCAGGTCTGCCAGAAGCAAAAACCCGGTCACTGCGAGCAGCCCTGCAATTAGCCAGAATGGGCGACCGAAGCCGATTGCGACGAGCGCCACGACGCTGACGGCGAGCGAAGCCACGACGACATGGCGTGAACGGCCGTGCTTGATCGCCCACGGCGGGACAATACCAGCGCCGACAATGCCGGCCGCTGTCATCACCGCGAGCGCAATCCCGACTTCGAGACTCGTGACGCCGTCCTTTGCGAGTAGCACCTGGAGCCACGTGGTCACAGCGATAAAGAGACCAAAGCCGATGAAGAGGAGACCAGACAGTGTGCGGATGAGGCTGTCTTTCCAGACCCTCGAAATTGACGACTGTACATCTGCCGGAGCGCTGTAAACCGGGCGCGTCCGCAAGGCCCACAACAGCCACAGGGTGCCGACGACCGCGAACAGGGCCTGACTCCACAGCACCGCAGACATGCCGCTCGCGGAGAGCAGGATGGGTCCGGAGAGCATCGCGATCAGAATGCCGCCAAAGAGACTGGCCGACCCGACTGCGATGGCAGTTGGGCGCTGTTTTTCCGCGACGTAGACGGCAGCCGCTTTGTTGATCGCGTTGACGACTAGTGGTTGTCCGACCGAGATGATAATTTGGCCGAAGAGCGCTGCATCGAACGTCGGCGCTACGCGTATCAGTCCACCGAAGGCGGTGAGAATGGCGCCAACAGCGAGCGACCCGCGGAACCAGCGGTCGGTGAGCATACCACAGGGGATGGCGAGCAAAACGTATAAGAGCGGAAAAACCTCGGACAGCCATCCGGCTGCGGAGTCGGAGACGTGGTAGAACGCTGCGGCTTCTGTGGTGATGGGTGTATACGTCACCCAGAGCAGCTGCGTGACGGCCGCGACCATGGCAAACGCTGCGATGATTCCCCAGCGCGACGAGGTTGCCGCCCTTGGCTCTGGCGAGAGCGCTAGACTCATGGCTCAACCTCCCCAAACAGTCTGCGCAGATAGTCGTTCAACAGGACGCCGTTCGGATCTGCAGTCCGGCGCACCGCCTGGAATGCGTCCCACTTTGGATACTGAGCGGCAATGTCTGCACCTGCGCGGTAGTGGAGTTTGCCCCAGTGCGGTCGCCCGCCAAAGCGCTTCATAATCGCTTCCACTCCGTGAAAGTAGGATTCATAGGGCATACCGCGGTACATGTGCACCGCAATGTAGGCGGAGTCGCGGCCGTAAGCTGGGCTCAGCCAGATGTCGTCGCCGCGCACGAACCGACACTCGATGGGGAAGTGGACCGCAATGCGCTCGTGCTCGATGTACTCGAGGACTTCACGGATTGCCTCTGCCATATGCTCGGCTGGGATGTTGTACTCCATCTCGTTGAAGCGCACGAGTCGCGGTGTCGCAAACAGGCGGTGGCTCCAGTTCACCTCGCGTCCGACGGGCACACTCGACGCTGACAGGCGACTGACCGTGCGCGTCAGCCCGGGTGCCGTTTTGCAACAGCCGGAGAGGGCGCCGAACACGTAGTTTTCCATCACCACTTTGTTGAAGTAGTCCTTGAACCCATGTTCACTGACGGGACTGTCCGTACGGTTCATCCGCTTTAATTGCACGGTACGACTGTACGGAAAACAGTAGAACTCGATGTGGCGGTTGTTTTGTTTCAAGTCTTCGAGCTGGCTGAGGCAGTCTTCGAGCGTCACGCGACTGCTCTCGTAGACCAAACGGTAGGCAGGCATGAGGCGCAAGGTAACCTGTACGATCACGCCGATTGACCCGAGCGACACCTGCAAAGCGTGGAACAGGTCTGCGTTGTCGTCAGCGGAGCACGTCGTGACTTCGCCGCTGCCGAGGACGGCCGTGATCTGCAGGACCTGTGTCGCTAGTGTACCGAGTGTGACGCCGGTGCCGTGCGTACCTGTGCTGATGGCGCCAGCGACGGACTGCACGTTGATGTCGCCGAGGTTTTCTTGCGCGAGACCGTGACTAAACAGCAACTCACCGAGTGCCTT
>JAKAXI010000139.1 GCA_021816665.1 Bacillota bacterium
CGAGATGCTTCACGGACATTCGAATGAGAGTGAGTGGAGGCATGTCCGCCAGCTGGCCCTGCGCCTGAAAACGCGCGACGATTTGCTGGACGCGACCGCTCACCAGTGGGAGGACCTCACGCCGAAACTGGGCTTGGAGTTCGGGGTGGAACGGGATCTCGTGAAGCATAATCTTCAAGACTGGCGCGTTGCGGATGGCGAACTCCAGGCGATTGTGAAAGATTGCGCGCAGAAAGTCCTCGAATCGCTCGTACTCGACATCGAGCACCTTCTGAAAATCTCGCAGCAAAAACGGGGCGGCGATTCGCGACATAATAGGCCTGACAATCGCGAGCAGCAAGTCCTTCTTCGTCTTGTAGTGGCGGAATATGGTGCCCTCAGCAACGCCGGCTTTTTGGGCGATCTCGCTCGTCGACGCGGCCGCGAACCCTTTGTCCGCGAAGGTTTCTACCGCAGCGCCGATGATGCGAATCTGCTTATCCGTCATCCCGTCTTCACCCTCACCCATCGACCGCAAGAGCGACTCCAACCAAGGTTCCATCTATTTACACCTTCCTGTACTTGCGAAGTGTCACGACGTTCAGTCCCATGAAAACAATTGACAATCCGAGCAGCACAACGAGGTCGCCTCGGACTGAACTGAGGCTCTCGCCGCGAATCATGATGTTCCGGAGCGCGTCCCCGCCATAGTAGAGCGGCATGATGTGGCTTAGCCAGCGCAACCACACAGCCATCGTGTCGAGGTTGAACAGCCCTGAAAAGAACACCTGCGGCACAATAATGAGCGGAATGAACTGCATCATCTGAAACTCTGAGTTGGCGAACGTCGACAAAAACACGCCGAGCGTCAGCGCAGTCAGCGACAGAAGGAGTGTGACGACAAGCAGGCTGATGAACTGCCCTGTCATCATCATACCGAGCACGTCCACCGAGTACCACGCGATGAGTGCTGCCTGCACTGTGGTAAACGCACCAAAACCTAGCACGTACCCTGTGACTATCTCCCAGCGCCGGATGGGCGTCGCGACTAAGCGCTCCAGCGTGCCGGTCGTGCGCTCTTTGAGGAACGAAATGCCGGACACCATGAAGACGAAGAAAAACGCAAAGAAGCCGATAAGCACTGGACCGAAGTTGTCAAACGACGACATGTTAGCAGAACCGTAGAGGTATTTGATCGTCGGCTGTTTAAGTTGCGGCGGCGCCGGATGTGTCGCGGTGCCAAGCTGTGTGCCCGGCTGCGTCAACTGCCCCGTCGCCTGACCTGACTGCCCGGTCTGGCCCGTCGGCTGCCCGACACCTGTATGCTGCGCCTGGGCTTTGGCCATTGCCTGTACCTGTGTCTGCAGTTGCTGCACCGCCTTCGCGGCCTGCTGGACTTCTTCGCCGGACAGCTTCAATTCCAGCTTTTGCAGGTCGAGCAACACGGCTTTGCTCTTCGATGGGTCGCTGCCTTCCAGCTCGACCTGCAGCCTCCCGCTTTGGTAGTCGATGTAGGCATCGAGTTTTTGTGCCTTCAGCGCAGCTAGCGCATCTGCTGTGGACGTGTATTTTGTGACTGTTGCGTCCTCATTTTGGAGCACGGTCGAGACCCTCGAGGGGACGTTCACCAAGCCAATCTTCGGGTGATAGGTGCTACCATTAAACACGAGCCACACCAAAGTCAAGATGAAAATTGGAGCGATGAGCATCAGCGCAATGGTGCGTTTGTCGTGAAACAGCTGCCGCCAAATCCGCACGACCAAGGCCCGAATTCTCATGCCCGCACACCTCCGTAGGCGAGAAACGCCGCTTCGAGGTTCACCGTCTGCGTGTGCGCCTTCAGTTCTTCTGGTGAACCGACCGAGATCAGCCTTCCGTCACGGATCATGCCCAACCGGTCGCACTTCTCCGCCTCGTCCATAACGTGCGTGGTCACAACGATAGTCGTCCCCTCATCCTTCATCGCACGCAGTTCCTGCCAAATCGCCATCCGCAACACCGGGTCGATCCCGACCGTCGGCTCATCGAGGATCAGCACTCCGGGGCGGTGAAGCAGCGCGATTGCCAGCGACAGCCGCCGCTTCATCCCACCGGAGTAGGCTGACACCAGCTTTCTCGATGAGTCGGTGAGGTTGACGAGTTCCATCACTTCTTCGATGCGCCTCGCCCTGTCCTTGCCTTTGAGACCAAACAGCGATGCGAAGAAGGTGAGATTCTCCTTCGCCGTCAATTCCTCGTACAACGCATCCGACTGCGCCATATAGCCAATGCGCCCGAGCATGTCGCGCCTTGGCATTTGTACTCCTTCTACTGTCACAACCCCGCGCGTCGCCTCGTCGATCCCGGCAATCAGCTTCACGAGCGTCGTCTTGCCGGATCCGCTCGGTCCAAGGAGCCCGAACACCTCTGCAGGGCGGATATCGAAGTCAATGGCCTGCAGCACCAGCTTCTTCCCAAAGCGTCGTTCGACAGCCCGAACTTGAATGCCACGCTCCGTCGTCGCTTCCCTGTTCTCCCCTGTTACCAAGGCGCTCACCTCGACACTGAAATTTCCAACACCGCCACATCCAAAGTGAGTACTCACTCATTTTACATGAATTAAAGGTAGACCCAAGTGCTCGCTGTGTCAATTCAAATCAAGACTATCCTTGCGGTTGAAATCTGATGTTGCGTGCGTGACACTGGTATCTGAACAAATCGTGTAGGAGGCGAGAGAAGAGATGGAAACACGGCGCTACGGAAACACCGATATGAACGTGAGTGTCCTCGGCTTCGGCGGCTCCGAGATTGGCTACGATTCCAGCGTCAACGCCGGAGATGTCAAGCAACTGCTCGATCGCGCCCTCGGTGAAGGGCTGAACGTGATCGACACAGCCGAGTGCTACATGAACAGCGAAGAATTGATCGGCGAGACGGTTTCTGACCGGCGCCAAGACTACTACCTCTTCACGAAATGCGGCCATGCGTCGGGGATGTCTGGCCCGGACTGGGATCCTGCCATGCTGAGCGCCCAGATCGACCGCAGCCTGAAGCGACTGCGCACCGACTACGTCGACGTGATCCATCTACATAGCTGCTCGCTCGAAATCTTGAAGCAAGGCGAAGTGATTGAAGTCTTGCAGAAGGCGAAGCAGGACGGCAAGACCCGTTACATTGGGTACAGCGGCGACGCTCAAGCAGCGCTGTGGGCGGTCGAGTCTGGCCTCTTCGACAGCCTCGAGACCTCGCTCAGCATTGCAGACCAACAGGCGATTGACCTCACTCTGCCCAAGGCGAAGGAGCGAGGAATGGGCGTTGTCGTCAAACGGCCGATCGCGAACGCCGCCTGGGTGACGGGCCAACTGCCACAGAGCACGTACGCGCAGCCGTATTGGCATCGGCTGCAGGAGTTGCGCTACGACTTCCTGCCCCAACCGCACTCGATTGCGACCGCACTGCGTTTCACCCTCATGGTCCCTGGCGTTCACACGGCAATCGTCGGCACCACGAAGCCGGACCGCTACACGTCAAACGCCGCGATTGCCGCGCAGGGCCCGCTGTCAGCCGACGCGTACGACGCGATTCGCACACGCTGGCACGAAGTCGCGAAGCCGGACTGGGTGGGGCTGACGTAACTTCCGCGTTGCTGGACGCGATGTCGGCAGCGACGCAACGGGATCGCGCCGATTGGCGGTGGATAGCGACACCTGCGTCGCTGCAGGCCGGCGCATGGCCCTTTGCGCGCCGCGCTAAAGGCCTTTATGTCGCTATTTGGCTGCGCGGCAGCGTTTACCGACATAATCGACACTGTTGCCAACGGGATCGCGCCGGTTGGCGGTGGATAGCGACACCTGCGTCGCTGCAGCGCGGCGCATGGCACCGGGCACGCCGCGCTAAGGGTGATGAACGGGAGGTAACCTAACCAGGAAACCTCCCGTTTTCACGTTGCGAGTGTAAATACTTCACGTAAATACCGGGTACCTTACTGCGCGAACACACTACTCACAATGTTTGGAGGAGACTACATGCCACTGCGCGCGCATGAAGCGTACGAACTGAATCACCTGCTGATGGGTTGTGTCAACACGCTCAACAACATGGGCGTCTTTCTGCATCAAGTGAAGGACCCAGAGTTGAAGTCGTTACTGGAGAAACAACTTGACGCCCACATCCAGGACTACAACGTGAAAGTACAGTGGGCCAAGCAGGGGTCGTCTACCGAGAAACTGAACGTCCCGGCCGTGCCGACAAAATCAGCCGGAACACCGAAGCCACCGACTGCCGTCTCTCCCAACCCGAATGGGACCACGCATGACGACCGCGGCATTGCGACAGCATACCTGCTTGGCCTGAAGGCAAACGGTAAAGAGTACGCTTCTGCCTCTTTTGAAGCGGACGACATTCAGTTGCGTGAGTTTCTCATCGACGCGTTCACCATGAGCAACCGTCATGCGTACGAGATCGCAGGGTGGATGCGCAAAAACGGGTACTACCCGGGAGAAGCGGCGAGCAGCACTTACCTTGACGCCCTTGCCCATACGTACGATCCCGCTCCTGTCCCCGCCCACGTCCAGTGACTGCATCACTGTAGCCTGCCTGGCCGCCGGGTTGGGAAACAATTCGCCCACCCCGGCAGCCTCTTGTTGCTCCCGCTGAAGTTGAGCACTTCGCACCGCCTCCGTAGTCACTGATCGGCCTACAACTTCTCTCGGCACTGCCACATCCACGTAGCAAACAAGATGGCCACAACCAGCGCGTAAATGAAAACCAGAATACCGAGTATCACGATAATTCCGGAAAATTTCAGCAACCCTAGCACCGTAACCACGCCAGAGCCGACCTGCAGGATCAAGTACAACTTCCACCGCACCATAGCTTGTGCCGCCAGTTCAGGGTGAAACGAGGCGAGGGCAATGTCAGCGGTTCCCCGGCAAACGTTGTAGACGACAAAAGCATGACGACCCAAGAAATCGTACCTACAGCCCACAACAGCAGTGGACTGCCTGATGCGGGTGTGAAGTGAACTCCGGTTGGTTGCACAGCCTTGTGCAGATTGGGGAGTGACAAAACCATCATTGGGAATCACAAGACATATACAGTCTGAAAGCGGGGATAAAATCGGCGCAGTTGGTTTGCGCCAACTGCGAGGAGGATGTACCCGACGGTGTCCGGCAAAAGATTGATACCCTGTAGATAGAAGTTGACGAGTAAAAAGATAAAAGCCCAGAACATCCACGTGAATGCCGATCGATTCGTCATCGTCGTCCTCCCTGGCGCAGATTGCCCCTCTCTTCATCTCTTCATCGTATTCCAATCACTCCTATTGATTTTCTCCACCCACTAGCGCCTGTACCACTAAGACTAGTCACTCCAAGAGGACTAGTCACTTCGTGTCTTTCGCTGTGGCGCATTTGGGTCGATACTTGCCTTAGCGACATACGACTTCTGTCGCAAGGAGGAGTCTCTATGATGTACGGTTGGGGCGGTTTTCCTGGTGACTGGATGATGCATGGGTTCGGCACAGTCGGGATTGTTGCGCTCGTCATCAACCTGCTGTCTTTCGTGATCGTTTTATTCGGCATTTACCTGCTCATTCGCGCACTATCGAGACGGTCGTTTTCCACACGTCCCACACATCAGCGCGAGGGTGAAGAGTATCGCATTTTGCGACAGAGGTACGCACGTGGTGAGATTGACGCACAGGAGTACCAACGCATCAAGGAGGAGCTGATGAGAGATCAGCGCTGAGCACTGCTGGGCGTTGGCGCCGGGATCGCGTACGGGTTTGGCAAGTGCAGGTGCAATGCGGACGCGAGCATGTGAATTCCTACATTGAGGCAGAACCAGATGATGGCGTTCAGCACAACCGTCCTGAGAAGCAGATTCTGGGCATTCACCTTGAGTGCCCATGGGTCGACAAAGGACTGTTCTTCCACGAGCGGAGTGTACAGCGGTCGAAAGACACTGCGCGACCACTGCAAGAACAAAAATCCAATAAATAGAACACTGATCACCTTAATTGGGTCGGAGTCAGGCAG
>JAKAXI010000140.1 GCA_021816665.1 Bacillota bacterium
GGGCAGACGTTGGTAGTCTCCTCGTGGCTTTCCCGCCTCGGCAACAGCAGTTTTGACATCTCCTGTGAGATGCACCAGGAGGACAGTGGGCAACTGGCTTTTGATGCAGTCGCGACGATTGTCTACTTTGACTACAAATCCGGCAAGCCCGTTCGAATTCCGGATGAATTGCGAGCGCAGATGGAGGCGCTGATCGAGTAGCACGTGGTTTGCCAGAACGCAGAATTGTCTATACCAGTGAATGTTGAGAGGGGACGGAATCGTTGCTCCACATTCACTGGTTTTTTATTGTCCTGAGTTCATTTGTGACGTTTGCGGTGTTGCTCGCGTTGGTCCGCTGGATCGGCAGTACGCAGTTGACCCAGCTTACTTATTTCAACTGGGTCGCCGGTGCCGCCATGGGCAATATGGCAGCGAACATGATGACAACGACCGATAAGGGCACGTGGCTAGCCTCGTGTCTCAGCCTTGTTATGTTCACACTCGCGACCATCATTGCGTCGTATATAGCTCTCAAAAATCGACACTTTCGCCGTGTCACGAGCGGGGAGCCTGTGGTCCTGATCCACAAAGGCGCGCTATTGCGAGAGAACCTTCGAAAATCCAAGGTCAACCTCGATGTCCTTCTGATGACACTGCGCGAGAAGGGCTATTTTTCCTATGGAGACATTGAATACGGGATACTTGAGCCGACTGGAAACTTGAGCATTTTGCCGACTGAAGCCTCACAGTCAGCGTCCAAGGAAGACCTAGTAAAGGGCCCTGACTTGTCACCGAAGGGACAGGGACCGTATATCGAGATCGTGATCGATGGGGAGGTTGATAACGACAAGTTGAAGAGCACGAATCACGACCGAGCCTGGTTGAATTCAGTCCTCGAACGACATCAGATCGGATCACTTGCTGACGTGCTGTTTCTCGCTGTGAATCAGCAAGGCGACATCATACTTGACGCACATCGCAGGGACCCGCCCGATAATCCGTTGGTGTAAAGTCCCCCTCCTCGCGTACTGTCACCGTCCCCAAACGTTTGCCCAACAGAGGCCGTGACTGCCGTTGTCCTGCGTGAGGCTTACAGTCACCTCGGGAACTCTCTGGGTCAGGTGCCTGGTTAAGACTTTAAACAAGCTTGGAGTCATGCTGAGGGCAGGTCACTGGACACCTGCCCTCAGCGGGTTACGGTCCGTACACGATAACGCTGCTAGTCGCAGACGAAGCGGGTGCAACCCATTCGTTGGAGTTGCCGATAGCCCTAGCGACAACCCACCCCCACGGCATCTTGCCTTGCGGGTAGATCACGCTGCTTCCGCCTTGCGATGGGCCGAGAATAGTGACGGGGAACCCATCCTTGCGCAGTTGTGCAGCAGTACTCGCAGAACCGTACAGGCCAATTGGCACCGACTGCGGACTTGGGAATGGTGGCAAGCCTAGCGTCGCTCCGGTGGATCCGAACGGCGCAAGTACTTGTGCAATGTGGTTCGCGTCGAGCACGTCGTAGTACGCGCCTGTCAGGTAGTTCTCCGCGTTGAGTCCGGGCGCTGGCGCACTGGCGAGATCCATCGAATCAGAAACACTGCCCAATTGCACGTTCGTCATTTTGGAACCGTTGGTCGTCATGGCGATGCCAAGCAGCTGCGAGGTGGACAAATTGGTCGCGACGTCCTTCTCCCAGGTGCCGATCAATTTCATGACCTCGGCAGGGTGGCTGGCCGCCCCGAGGACCTGCTGCTTGAGAATGTGCAGAACCTGCATCTCGGCCTGCTGACGCTGGAAGTCGTTGACCCGGTAGCCGTTGCCCGCTTGGTTTTGGCGAACGCGGACGTATGCGAGCGCCTGGGACCCATTGAGCGTTTGAACACCAGGGTACAAGTTCGCCCCGCTGTGCAGTGGGTCATAAATACGCTGTTTGATGTCGACTTTAACGCCGCCGACTGCGTTGATGGCGTCAATGAAGCCCTGAAAGTCAGTCGCAATGTAGTCGTGGATGGGGAGGCCAGTCATTCTAGACACGTACTTCATCGCCATCTCTGGTCCCTTTTGCGGGGATTCCTGCAACCCGAGCGTGAATGTGGTCTTGATCTTTGGAATCGGCACATTCCACCCTGGCATCGCGACAAGCGTGTCGCGGGGGATGGAGATGAGCGACACGACGTGCTTTTGTGGATCAATGTGTACTAGAATGAGGATGTCCGCCTGCCCTGCTGCTGTGCCTAGGGACAGAGGGTTTGACGCGCCACGCGCGTTGTTGGCAATGAGCAGAATGTTCGTCGGCTTTGTGACGCCAGAAACTTGCTGACCGATGTTCTGCACAGCGCTTTTGACGGCATTGTGTAAAGCGGACGGCTGGCTGTTGGCCGCAGTTGGCTTCAGTCCGTAGTAAAGTAGCCCTGCTCCGGCGCCGGCAAGGACGACGAGGCTGCCAAGTGGGATCAGCGTCCAAGCGAGTATTCTGCGACGCCGACGCTGCTTTTTGGTCCCCTCGGCTTTCTTTTTTTTGTGTGAACCCGTAGGCATGAAAACCCCTCCCAAAGTGATAGACGATTGGGATCGGACAAATGTTCCCGCAAAATGTAGCAATCTGTTGCATTTTGTCACATGGTTTGCGAAACTTCGTTGAAAGTTGCGCTGTAAGTTTTGGATCCCGGTCGTGTGTCATTGTCCCATCTGACCACGGATGGCGCAACAACTATTTATGGAAAGCGAGGAGTCCCGATGTTCTCCAAATCGATTGTAGTCGCATTTAGCGACTGCGACGGTCTCGGCCATGTGAACCACGCCAAGTACTTTACCTACATGGAAGAAGCTCGCATGGACGTGTTCCGTCTCTTCAACCCGACGCTCGCCGTCGACGACTGGAACCTGATTGTGGCCTCTGCTCGCTGTGACTACTTGGGTCAGGTGCACTACGCAGAGACGCTGTCGATAGAGACGTGGGTGAGCCACGTCGGCAACAGCAGTTTCACAGTCGATCACGCCATCTTTAACGAGGCGCGCACCTGCGTTGCGCGTGGCCAAGCGGTCATGATTGCTTTCGATTACGCCACGCAGAAACCAATGCCGATCTGGTCCGAAGTTCGCGCCGCCTTGGAACAGCACTCCACACCGGTAGAGGGGGCGCCAGACCTGCGATGACCACCCGAACGCTGACATCCTTCGATTTGACGGGGAAACGCGCCATCGTCACGGGTGCGAGCCGAGGAATCGGCCGGGCACTCGCTGTCGGTTTTGCGCAAGCAGGAGCCGACGTCGTCGCGCTGGCTCGCAACCGTGAAGACTTAACAAGCCTTGCTGGCGAGATTGAATCACTGTCTGGCAGGCCGGCAGAGTGGGCGGTCTGTGACTTGCAGGACGCCGACAACGTGCGCGAGGTCGTCGCTGAACTGGCAAATTCGGGGCGCATGGACGTACTTGTCAATAATGCTGGGATCAACATTCGCACCCAAGCGCTCGAGGTCACGGAAGCTGAGTGGCAGAAGATCATCGACACCGACCTGCGCGGCACGTTTTTCATGGCCCAGCAGGTCGGCCGCGCGATGGTTGAGCAGGGCAGCGGGAGCATGATCAACGTCTCCTCGGTTGGCGGACACGTTGCGCTGCGTACTGGCGTCGTCTACGCGGCAGCGAAGGCCGGTGTCATTCAGATGACAAAGGTACTGGCGCTTGAGTGGGGGCAGCACGGAGTGCGGGTGAACGGGATCGCTCCGTGGTACTTCCGGACACCGCTCACCGAAAAACTGCTCAGCGACGAAGCTTATCACGCGGAAGTCGTGGGGAGGACACCGCTGCGGCGCGTCGGACAAGTGGAAGAATTAGTCGGGCCGGCTGTGTTTCTGGCCTCTGACGCAGCGAGTTACATTACCGGGCACACGTTGTTCGTCGACGGTGGGATGTCCATCTACGGATTCTAGGCGTGCCTTCACGCCCGTACAGGGATGCGGCGGGCCAGGAACGCGTCTTGGGCGGCCCGCTCCAAACTGTCTTCGAGTGGTTCGAGGTCGAACCGCATGCCTGCGTACTCAAGGGCAAGTCTGAGCATGTAGTCAGCGAGCTGCGGATTCTTCGGCAACAGCGGGCCGTGAATGTAAGTGCCGACAATGTGCAGGTGGCGCACGCCTTCGCAACGGTCCGTGCCGTTGTTGCCGTGCCCGCTGACCACAGTTCCAAGTGGCTGGTGGCGGTGCTTGGTTCGTCCACCGTGGTTCTCAAAGCCGACAATTGTCCCTAAATCCGGCGTGTTAATGGCAATGTTTCCAATCAGTCGCGGGCTGCCGGCAACCGTTTCGAGGTCGAGCAACTCCAATCCAGGCACTTTGGTGCCGTCTGGTAGTTGGTAGAATTGACCAAGTAGCTGGTAGCCGCCGCACACAGCGAGCAGCGGTAACCCTGCCTGCACAGCCGCCTGCCACTCACTTTGGCGAGCGCGGAGTGTCCGCCCCACCAACTCCTGCTCACGGTCAGACCCGCCACCGAGCAAGACCAGATGGTAGTCCTCTAGACGAGGCTCTTCGCCGTTTGGCACGGAAATGACCTCAACTGAAATACCGCGCCACTCTAGGCGTCGCACGAGGGTCAGGATGTTTCCTTTGTCCGCATACAGGTTTAATAGGTCAGGATACAGATGGGCGATTCTGAGCGGCTGGGCCACTGGGACCTTCCTCCTTCTGGCGCAAGATTTGCGCCGCCGGGTAGAGTGCCGTGTAGGTAGAGATCACGTAGACGGGCAGGCCACCTTGTTGTGAAGCAGTCATCAACGCATGGTTGATGCCTTCATCGAGGTTCGGTATGCACTCGATCTGACTTGGATCGTAGCCAGCGTACTTCAACCGCAAAGCCATGTCTTCAGCGCGCATGCCGGTGGTGACGACGCGTACAGCAAAAGCGTGTTCTGGTATGAGCTCAAAGTCTGCATCCCACAGCCAGGACACATCGCGCCCGTCGGCAGCTTGGTCGTTGATCGCAATGCAGAGAACTTTCGGACCGCGTTCACTGGCAATCGCCTGTAACACGCCGTCGCAGCCTGCAGGGTTTTTCACGAGATTGAGGACAGAGGCCGGGCGTGTCGTGAACGCCTGCATGCGCCCGAGCGGCGCGCGGAACGACGTTAGTCCGGTAGCAACTTGCTGTGCGGTCAGGCCACACATTCGAGCCGCTGCTACAGCGCAGAGCTCGTTGTACAGGTTAAACAGGCCACGCACCGGGACGTCAAATGAGACGACGGGCAACTGTCCTTGCGCGACCTCGAGTTTCCCATTGACGAGGCGCCCAATCAGGTCCGGGTGTGGGCGGAAAAAGTCACAGGAAGGGCACACATAAAGCCCGAGTTGGCCGTAAAAATAGCCATCGTAGCGAAGCTCATGGCCGCACTGCAGACAAAACGCGCCGTCGCGCATCACGTCGCGCGTGTTCTCAGCCGCCATGTCGCGGTGCAGACCGAAGTAGACGGCGCGTTTCCCGGAGACTCGTCCGATGTGGTGAGCGAGCGGGTCGTCCGCGCACAGAACAATCACCGCGTCGGTATCCGCGATTCCCTGGACGATTTTCTGCACGGTTGTATCGAGCTCGCCGTAGCGGTCGAGCTGATCGCGAAACACGTTCGTAACCGCCAGCACCCGGATTGGCAGGTGTTTAGCCACGAGCGGCAGGCTCGCCTCGTCTACTTCCAACACGGCCAGAGGGATACGCACTCGGCCGAACCAACTTGTCGCTTCGAGGATCGCGCTGACAATGCCTTGTTGCAGGTTGGCTCCCTCAGCGTTTGTAATCAGCGGGCCGCTCTGGCGGAGCATTGCAGAGAGCAGATTGGCTGTTGTCGTCTTGCCGTTTGTGCCCGTGACAACGACACAGCGCCGCAGTTGACGTCCAAGGTGTTCGAGAACGCGTGGCGCGACGCGAATTGCAAGTTTCCCGGGAAAGCTTGTGGCGCTCTTCCCTGCGGCCCGGAGAACTGCCTGTGCCAACTTACCTATCCACACGGCGAGGAGGAAGAGCGG
>JAKAXI010000141.1 GCA_021816665.1 Bacillota bacterium
AAGGAGGATGACCAGCGTGCTTACGATTGGCGGGGTTCAAATCGAGGACCCTGTGATTTTGTCTCCGATGGCGGGTGTCTGCAACCCGCCGTTTCGCATCATCGCGAAGCAGCTCGGCGCAGGCATGGTCTGCGCGGAGATGGTCAGCGACAAGGCGCTGGTGCACGGCAACGAAAAAAGCCAGCGGATGCTGACCATTCTGCCCGACGAGCATCCCGTCAGCTTGCAGCTCGTCGGCTACGACAAAGACTCGATGGTCAGCGCCGCGGCAATGGTCGGTGAGACCAACGCCGACCTCATCGACATCAACATGGGCTGCCCCGTGCTGAAGATCTACAAGAACGGCTCCGGTGCTGCCCTCGCGCGCGATCCCGAATACGCAGCGTCCATTGTCCGCGGCGTCGTGGAGCGCGTGGAGAAACCCGTCACCGTCAAGTTTCGCAAGGGTTGGGACGACGATCACGTCAACGCGGTTGAAGTCGCGCAAGCCGTCGTCGAGGCAGGTGCGAAGGCCGTCACCGTGCACGGCCGCACGGCCGAGCAGCTGTACTCCGGCCGCGCCGACTGGGACATCATCCGCCAGGTTAAGCAGGCTGTGAATGTGCCCGTGATCGGCAACGGCGATGTCGTTGAGCCAGAAGACGCCCTGCGTATGATGCGCGAGACCGGTTGCGACGGCGTGATGATCGGCCGCGGGGCGCTCGGATATCCCTGGGTGTTTCGCGAGGTGGCACACTTCCTGCGCACCGGCGAGAAGCTGGAGAAGCCGTCGTTTGAGGAGCGGATCGCGGTCGCAATCCGACACTTGCACCTACTCGTCGCGCATAAAGGCGAGAACATCGGCGTGAAGGAGATGCGCAAGCACGCGGCGTGGTACATCAAAGGCATGCCGGGCGCTGCAGACATGCGCAATGTAATCAACGCTCAGACCACCGAAGATGGGATGGCGCGCGTGCTGCAGACGTACCTCGAGGACCTGTCCGCTGTGGCAGTCTAAAGCGTGAGTATCGGCCGCGGCCGTCCGCAACGCAATGTCGCGGG
This sequence comes from Bacillota bacterium, assembly GCA_021816665.1. Lineage (GTDB taxonomy): Bacteria > Bacillota > Bacilli > Alicyclobacillales > Alicyclobacillaceae > Alicyclobacillus_L. Next base: position 1,042 of record JAKAXI010000141.1, read on the forward strand.
CGGAGCCAAATGCAGCGTCGACCGCGGCGGTCCACAACCTGCCCGGTCGTTTTTCGCTCCGATCTCTGCCGTTCTGCCGTTTTTCGCTGCAACGTTTTTCGTCCCAACAAACCGGGGAGGTGGCTTGATTGAAGCCGATTTCAGTTGCCCGCTACATGGAGATTCGCAGTGCAGCCGGTGGGGTGTTCGCCTACGACGACAGCGCGATGTACTTCGTTTCGACTCTGACCGGGATCCCGCAGGTGTGGCGTCAGCAGCCGGACGTGCCGTGGCCGCAGCAGATCACGTTTTTCGCCGACCGCGTGATGGGCGTCGCGCCGTCGCCGACGGAGCCTTTGCTCTGCGTCGAAGCGGACGAAGGTGGCAGTGAGCGCGCGCAGCTGTTCCTGACGGACCTCGAAGGGACAGACCCGGTCAACATCACGGACGACCCGGCGCACATCTACAGCCTTGGCGCCTTCAGTCCGGACGGGAAGCGGCTGTCCTACTGCACCAACCGCCGCAACGGCCGCGACTTTGACCTCTACGTCTACGACATTGCCGAGAACAAGCACACCCCTGTGCACGAGAGCGCGTACACCAACTACGCGTCTGTGTTCCACCCGTCGGGCGACCAAGTGCTGGTCGCGCGGCATCACACGAACCTCAATCACGACCTGATTCTGGTCGACATCGCGAGCGGCGAGACGACCCTGCTCACGCCGCACGAGGGCGAGGCGCGGTTTGAGGCGCCGCGGTTCAGCGAAGACGGGTCAACGCTGTACGTGCTGACGGACAAAGACAGCGAGTTTGTGCGCCTCGCAGCGATCGACGTGGCGACACAGGTCATCACCTGGCTGACTGCAGACGACTGGGGTGTTGACGCGCTCTCCTTGTCGGCCGACAAGTCGCTCCTCGCGTACAGCCGCAATGAAGACGGCGCGTCGAAGCTGTACGTCGCCGACCTGACGAAGTCGTCTCGCGAGACACTCACTTACGTCACCGGCTTGCCAGAACCGCCGGCGGGCGTCGTCGCAAGCCTCACTTGGAACAAGCGCGGCCGCAGCATTGCCATCACGCTGAGCAGCCCTACATACGCGACCGAGGTGTGGAAACTCGATGTCGACGCACGGCGGATCGACCGCGTCACGTTCGCCTCCATCTCCTCTGTGCCTGCGTCTCGCTTCGTCGAACCGGAGCTCGTGCACTACGACTCGTTTGACGGCTTGTCGATCCCGGCCTTTTACTACCGCCCACAGGACACCTCCGGCCCGTACCCGGTCGTCGTGTACGTGCACGGCGGTCCGGAGTCGCAGAGCCGCAACAGCTTCAACGCCATCGTGCAGTACTTCGTCAACCGCGGCTACGCCGTGTTTGTGCCAAACGTCCGCGGCAGCGACGGCTACGGCAGGACGTTCGTACACCTTGACGACGTGCGCAAGCGCATGGACTCTGTGGCGGACTTGGCGAAGTGCGTGGACTGGCTGGTCGATCACGGAGACGCAAAGCGAGACGCCATCGCGGTCATGGGCGGGTCGTACGGCGGCTTCATGACGCTGGCAGCGGTGACACACTACCCCGAGTTGTGGGCGGCTGGCGTGGACATCGTCGGGATCGCCAATTTGCGCACCTTCATCGAGAACACAAGCCCGTACCGTAGGCACCTGCGCGAACCGGAGTACGGCACGATCGAGGCGGATGGGGAGTTCTTTGATGCCATCTCGCCGATTCACCACGTCGACCGCATCACTGCGCCGATGATCATTGTCCACGGCGCGAACGACCCGCGCGTGCCCGTCGGAGAAGCGGAGCAGATGGTGGCTGCTCTCGAGGCGCGCAACCACCCGGTCGAGTACCTGCGCTTTGAAGACGAAGGCCACGGTGTCGTAAAACTCGGCAACCGCATCAAGGCGTACGGGGCGATTGCAGACTTTCTTGACAGACACCTGAAATAACTGACGGCCCGGGGGAGGAGACTGACAATGGCAGAAAACGTACAAGCAGCGTTTGAAGCGGGGATGGCGCCGCAGGAGTTTATCGACAAGATGACCCGGAACCAGGACAAGTTTCTCGACTGGGGCGAGCGCTTCACCTGGATGGACGAGGCGGCACAGGCCTACATCACCGGGCTGCGCGGCAAGACGAACGTTCGCTGCCTGATCATCGCCGCGGAGTGGTGCGGCGACGTCGTGCGCAACGTCCCGGTTGTGCTCAAGGTGACGGAGGCGGCCGGGATCGAGACGCGGATGCTCATCATGGAAGAACACCTTGACGTCATGGACCGTTTCCTGACCTACGGCGGCCGGTCCATCCCGGTCGTACTGTTCATCGACCAGGATGGAGAGGTCATTTCGAAGTGGGGACCACGGCCTGCCTATGTGCAGGAACCGATGGCGCGGTTCAAGCAGGAGAACCAGGACCCGCAGGCCCCGGACTACCAGGAGAAACTGACTGCCGCTCGCGCAGAAGTTGTGAAGCGTTACGGCGAGGACACAGGGTACCAGGTGCTGATCGTGAAGGAACTGCGCGACCTGCTTGAACAGGCCGCGCAGTAACGGGGTTAGTCACCCAATCAAACGGATTCGTTGCACCCAGTGATAATTTCGCGTTTGACAGACGTGAAACGACGTGCCCAGTTTTGTATCATGAGAACAGTGGGCTCCGACGAGAGTGGTCCATTCGAACGAGGGGAGAGATAAGAAGATGGATGATCAAGCAAAGAAAACCGCACTGCGCGGCATCAGTTACGGCCTGTACGTGATCGGCACGAAGGGAGACGACGGTCTGCACGCGTTTACCGGTAACTGGGTGACGCAGGCGTCATTTGCGCCGCCGCTCGTGGCGATTGGCGTCAAGAAGGACTCCGGTTCATGGGCTGGCATTCAGCAGAGCCGCGTGTTCTCGGTCAACGTGCTGGAGACCGGCTCAAAGGACCTTGCTTTTGCCTTCTTCAAGCCTGTGTCTGTGGAAGGGAATAAAATTGCTGGCTACGAGTACGAGACGAAGACAACTGGCAGCCCCATTCTCAAAGACGCCCTGTCGTGGTTTGAGTGCAAAGTTACGGACATCGTCGATCGCGGCGACCACGCGCTCGTCGTCGGCGAAGTCATCGATGCGGGCGTACATCGCGAAGGCGATCCGATGACGCTGAAGGAGACCGGGCTCTTCTACGGCGGCTGAACCGTGTGGCGTGTGGCGTTCAATAGCGGCGCAGGGCAGCCTATTCACTACTTTTCGCGTCGTGGATGGGTGAATAGGCTGTCCGGGATCGCTTAAGGTGGGCCGAGGCCCCTCGATCCATTCCCGCAACGCCACTTAGGCTGTTTCGGACAGCCTAATCGCGCCAGATCCCGGTGTTTTCCGGTCATAAGCTGTCCTGTGCGGCTATGGATTGGCACCGGATACACGGAGTCCGCCGCGACCGGGTGCCGCGACCCGAATGTGGCGCTCGAATGTGGCGACCCGCCAGAGCACTCGCGTCGCGACACCACGATAGAGAGCATGGGGTACCCAAGTGTGGATCGCAATTGATGGGAAAATAGCCGCTTGCGGCTATTTTTTTTCATCATAGTTTTGTGCTCCCCAGGAGTATGAGGGGGTTTGGGGAAGCCCTTTGCGGGTGGCCAACACGGCCGCCCTTTTCATGTCCGCTGCGTCAGCCAGCCGACGAACTGATAGGTTTGGAAGAACTGCAGAGGCTCCGAAAATCCAGCATCGCGCAACAACTGTTTGAGATGCTCTCCGGGGATGGCGGTGCTCTGCTCAATGTTTTGACGCAGTTTGGCAGCGAGACGCTCGTGGCCAGTTGCTGCGATGGCTCCGTCGTAGAGCGCTTGACTGTGCAAAGCAGATGCGTGGTCGTCGTCTCGGACAGCCGAGACGAGAATCAGCCGTGCGCCTTGGCGCAGTCGCGACGCGATCCCCTGCAACAGGGCCCGTCGGTCGTCGTCGCCAGCGACGAAGTGCAACACCAGGATACAAGTGGCAGCGTCGTGGAGGTCAGGACCAGCCGCGTCGATTGACCCACAGCACCACAGGATGCGCTCTGCCACTCCAACCTCTTCTGCGCGGGAGCGTGCAGAGGCGATCATGTTGGCAGCGGGATCAATCGCTGTGAATGTCCAGTTTGGGTGCGCTACACTGAGCGTGATCAACTCGGTTCCGCCGCCCGCGCCGACGATGAGAACTCGCCCTTCGTCCGGGACGAACGGGCGCAGGTAGGCGTCGACCAGCGTGTGCAGGCCGTCGTAGGTTGGCAACAGCACTCGGATGTCAGACTGGTAGCGGTCGGTATGCCGCTGTGGCAGCTGATCAAACTGCAGCATACCGTCCACTCCATTTTGCCCAGATGTGCGATCGTTCGACTCCACAGTCGGTGCCCCCTTTGCGGTTCGGTTTTTGTTCCAAATCGCTTACGACTGTTTATCTGACGGCGGGCCTAGGTCTTCGTCGATCCGCCGCTCAATCTCTTCATCGGTGAGGTTGAACTCGGTTGAGAATTGCTGCGCTCGCCTGCGTTGCTCGTAGTAGTACTGGCGCAACTGCGCGCGCGTCGGACGGGGAGGTGTACCGTTCCTGCGCCGAGCCGTGACCCGGTAGATGAGGTAACTGAGAGTCCCCGTCACGAGCAGCATCAGTAGGCTCACCAACGGGCTGCCAAAGCCAAACCCGATGATCACGCCAGTTCCTCCTTTCCTGTATCTCTCGACTTCATGATAGCGCACTCGCATTCGCTCAACCAGCCAGCTAACACCCCCCGGCCAGATGTCGCAAACGCCATTCGCAGACAGCCTCCGTTCGTGCAATCGTTTGTATTAATGACCCGTAAATCATGCATTCGTTTGCCTGAAATACTGGTTTGTTAGGCCTGGTTCTAGGGGGAACCAGACTTGTATCAGGGTGAGTTTCGGACTATTTGTTCGCTG
>JAKAXI010000142.1 GCA_021816665.1 Bacillota bacterium
CCGATCTGTACCCTCCATGTCCCTGACCACCGGCGTATCCTGGACAAGACCAAGACGCATCCGATCCCGTTGCTCCACGTTGCATCCCTCCGTGATCAAACATTCACCCATCCGAGTACGAATCCTGCTGCGAGAATTTATCCAATACTCTCTGCTATACTTACATTCTGAAAAGATTCATAATGATGTAAAATGGTATTGGCCTAGGCATGCTTGCACTGGCCAGAAATCGGAATCGAGAGGAGGTAAAGCCGTGAACAACACTTCGAAGCGCCGGGCGAGTCGGTGGTGGTATCTGCTTGCGATCATTCCCCTGATTGGCACACTCTTCCCGTCGTTCTACGCATCGACGACACCCATGCTATGGGGGATCCCGTTCTTCTACTGGTACCAGATGATGTGGGTCATCATCAGCGCGATCATCACTTGGATTATGTATTCAGCTCTCAAAAATGGTTGACAAAGGAGGCAAACGACGCCAATGAACGGTACCGCTTTAACCGTGTTTATCATTCTCTTCTTATTTGTAACTGTGCTAGGTTTCGTCGCAGCTCGCTGGCGCCGGGGCGACCTCAGTCAACTTGAGGAATGGGGCCTTGCGGGACGCCGGTTCGGGACGATCGTCACCTGGTTTCTTGTCGGCGGCGACCTCTACACTGCCTATACTTTCATTGCGGTGCCCGCGCTCATGTACGGTGCCGGTGCCCTCGGTTTCTACGCCGTACCTTATACAATTGTTGTCTATCCTATCTTCTTTATGATTTTGCCGCGGTTCTGGTCGGTCGCCAAGAAACATGGCTATGTAACCGCTTCCGACTTCGTCGAAGGCCGCTTCGGCGACAAGACGCTGGCTCTCGCCATCGCCGTCACCGGCATTGTCGCGACAATGCCGTACATCGCGCTACAGTTGACCGGTATGCAAGCTGTCCTCGGTGCGATGGGACTTGGCGGTGACTGGCCCCTCATCATCGCGTTCGTTATCCTCGCCCTCTATACCTACAGCAGTGGGCTACGAGCGCCTGCGATGATCGCGATTGTCAAGGACCTGCTGATCTATATCACTGTGATTGTCGCCATTATTGTTATTCCCATTAAACTCGGCGGCTTTGGCCATATTTTCGCAAGTGCTGCGAAGGCCCTGCCGACTCATACACCACCGGGATCGTTTATCCCATCTGCTACGGCGTTTTCCGTTTACGGCACCCTGGCGTTTGGCTCAGCGCTCGCACTGTTCCTCTACCCGCACGCCATGACCGGCGTGTTTAGCGCCAACAGCCGCAAGACTGTGCAACGCAACATGGCACTGTTGCCCGCGTACTCGTTCGCGCTGGGCATCATCGCTCTGCTTGGCTTTATGGCGCTTGCCGCCGGCGTCAAAGTAACGTCGAGCTCGCAAGCCGTACCAGCCTTGTTCTTGAAAGAGTTCCCAAGCTGGTTCGCCGGCTTTGCCTTTGCGGCAATCGCGATTGGCGCGCTCGTCCCAGCTGCCATCATGTCGATCGCGGCCTCCAACCTCTTCACCCGCAACATCTACCGGGCCTACTTTAAACAGAACGCGACGCCACAACACGAGGCCAAGGTGGCAAAGATTGTCTCCCTGCTGGTGAAAGTCGGCGCACTCGTATTCATTCTCGGATTCCCGCAGACCTACGCGATCAGCATGCAACAGGTTGGCGGCATCCTCATTCTGCAGACCCTGCCAGCCTTAGTCTTTGGCCTTTACACCCGGTGGTTCCACCGGCGCGCTCTGCTCATCGGTTGGTTGGCCGGAATTATCTACGGGATCTACATGTGGGGGACCACAGGCTACAAGTCGACTGTGTACGTGCTGCACATTGGCGGCGCCGCGTTTGGCGCTTACGCCGCCATCTGGGCGCTCATCCTGAACATCGTCGTAACAGTCGTCCTGACGTGGGTGTTCAATGCGGCCAAACTGTCCCGCGGTCAAGACACCACCGACGAGGAGGACTACCAACTGGAGGCGAACGCCTAAGAAGAGTTAAGCGCGCCGGTCGGATTGGCGATCGGATTGGCTGCGGATCTCGGGACGCTCGGGACGCACACCTTTGATTTTGACCGATGACAACGGATTGACAGGGACAAGGGGCTGCGGACTGCCACCGATTACGGTGTGGTTCGCGGCCCCTCGCCTGTGGGCTGACTGCGTTGCCAGGCCATTAACGACGCTGGTGTCGCTACCCGCTGCCGATCTGCGTGATCCCGATGCTGGCCATGTCCTTTTTGTCGCTAATCGCCTCGCCAGGCGCGAATAGCGACATTATCGACACTTTCGCGGCTCAGTTTCATCCCTGGCCAGGCCATTAACGACGCTGGCTCCGCCCGCCGGGTTCAAGTCGACGGGTTCAAGCCTCGACGCCAACGCCGCCGTCCCGCATCTCGCAATGGCGCTGACCCGTTGAATCGTTGGGGTCAGTTCTGCACAGCTTGGACCGCCAAACTGCGGACCGCTTCCAAGACCCGTTTGATCTCCTCCACCGTGTTGTACGGAGCCAATCCAACGCGCACCAATCCGCCAATCGACTCTATCCCAAGTTCCTTGATCAAGGTCATTGCGTAGAAGTCACCGTTCCAGACGTAAATCCCCCGGTCGCCCAGCGCTTCCGCCACCTTGCCTGAATTGACACCCGCCAGCGTGAAGGAGACGGTAGGTGCTCGCAGAGTGTCGCCGACAGGCGGGCCGTACACCGTGACGCCGAGGATGTCTTGCAGGCCCCGATAAAGACGGCGCGCCAATTGGTGCTCGTATTCGTATATCCTGAGCATACCGACGACAATTTTCTCCCTGCGCGTCAGCGCGCTCTCCTCGCCGAGGCTGGCGATGAAATTCACCGCCGCGATCGCTCCCGCCAGCGCCGCGTGATTCAGCGTCCCCGTTTCAATCTTCTCCGGCGCGGATTCCAGTTGTGGGCGAACCTTGTCCGTGACCAACTCGTCGAGCGCGCCGGGCTTCGAGTAGAGCACGCCGATGTGCGGACCAAAGAACTTGTAGACAGAGCAGAGCAGGAAGTCGACGTCGAGAGCCACGACGTCGATGACGCCGTGAGGTGCAAAGTGAACAGCATCGACGACAAGCTGCGCCCCCACTTCCCGGGTCCACTGCCGGATGAGCGGAATGTCGTTGACCGTTCCAACTGCATTGGACGCGTATCCAACGGCGACGAGCTTGGTCTGCGGCGTGATCATCCGCTTGAATGCGTCCATGTCAAGCGTCGCGCCTTCTAGCACCGGAACCTGTTTGACGACAATGCCAAACCGCTCCAACGTGAGCCAAGGCGCAACGTTGGAATCGTGGTCGAGCTTCGTGACAATCACTTCGTCGCCCGCATGCAGCTTGCGACTGAACGCTCGTGCCAGAGCGAAATTCATCGTCGTCATGTTCTGGCCAAGCGAGATCTGCCTGGCGTCGGGGGCGCCAAGCAGATCGGCGAGCGCCTGCCTTGCCCCGAAAATGACGCCATCCGTCTCTCGACTGGCAGCGAACAGGCCGTGCGTGTTGGCGTTCGAGGTCTTGTAGTAGTCGCTGATGGCGTCGATCACAGACTGCGGCACCTGTGTGCCGCCGGGTCCGTCTAGGTAGGCGACTAGCTGCCCCGCTACTTCACGCCGTAAGGAAGGAAACTGATCGCGGCATGCAAAGACTTCTCCCATTCCCAAGTCCTCCAATTCTAGTTGAGCTGCCCGGATGTCCCACCAGTGACGGCCACAACCCCATTTTTACATGCAGGTGCCGGGTCCTCCACCTCAAAGTCGTTCCTCTGGCTCATCAAGAAGTACTCCTTTCCATGCTGCCTTATGCCAGTTCTCCACCGTCAATGGGAATGTTTTGCCCTGTAATATACGCGGCTTCCGACGAGCCGAGGAACGCGTACAGCGTCGCAATTTCTTCCGGTGCGTTGCGTGAAGCACAGATTCGGTAAAATGGGAAAAGGAAGGAAAACATGACCAAACCCTTCCCCTCAGCCGTGGAAGCGGTAGATGACAATGCCTAGGTAGATTGCAGAGGCCCACATCATCACCGCCGATACCCGGTCGAGGATGCGGTAGGACGTGTTTTTCATCGCCACCTGAGCGAAAAAGTGTCCTACAGTAGCGAGCATGAAAAACCAAAACCACGACACAGACACACAGGCCAAACCAAACATCAAACGATCGACTAGATGCGTGTAGGCAACTGCGCTTCCTCCGATGACGGCCAGCGTGTCGATGAGCGCGTGGGGGTTGAGCAGCGACACGGACAACGTGAAACCGATCTGTTTCTTCGCTGACCAAGCCGTGCTCGTAGCGGTAGACGAGTCCTGTGGCTTTTTGCGCCATGTGACGATGCCTAAATAGACGAGAAAGATGATACCGACGAGCCCCAGAGAGTAGCGGATGACCGTCACGTGAAGCGCAGTTGCAGAGACGCCGAGGACTGCCAACCCGATCAGGAACGTGTCGCATAAGCCCGCCGTGATCACAGTTGGCAGTGTACTTACCCAGCGCTTGTGAAATGCGCCTTGCGTCAACACAAACCCGTTCTGCATCCCGAGGGGTAGAATCAGTCCGAGCGCTAGAACGAAGCCGTTTATGAGTGCTATCAACAAGAATGTCGCCACCTCTTCGCACCCACGATTGTACCAACTTTCCGATTAGTAGAATATTGTTTCTTTCCGGTTGCAGAAAATGTTCGAGGACGGTTCCTCTACGGAGTCAGAGTGAATTACATGGTTCTCAACAAAAAATCGCTCTTTTACCTGCTACCCCTGGTGTCAAGTCTGACCGGCTGTGGCATGACACAACATGCACCAAATCCTAGCCATGTTGCTACAACGGTGAGTGTCCCGTCATCTAAGTTGCCAACGTCTATACAAAATACCGCAAATGCTATTTTTTCACTGTACGGAGCCAATCAGCTTCCTGTCCCAAGTATGACGGTCAAACAAACCTGGACGGATAACAATCACCAGAAAATGTACGTCGTATCCGCGACTGGTTCGTTCCGACAGTCGGCGAATGGCAGTGTGGCTACGAAAATTTCCTTCTCTGTTCTAGCGGATAGTAGTAAGGCATGGGCACTGGTCGCAACAAACAATCAAGGGAAAACGTTGTGGAAGCAGGACTCGTTCTCTGGAACCCCAATTACCCTTCACTACACTGGAAGCGGGCGATTGTGGCATGGATCCTTTGTTTCTTCTCTGACTTACAGCGTCAAGGACAGCACGGGTGGAGATTCCGGCTCAACGCAGAACGTATATCTAAAGAACCGAGCATTTCGCGCGGGCGGGTCAGCAAATGGGGTGTTTCCCGCCAAGACCGAATCACCCAAAGTATCGGTACAATGGGGCGGGCATAGCGAAACATTTCTGCTTCATTCGGTAAAACTATAGATTTACAGGATCGCGCATTCCTCAATACAGAATCAGTAGCTTTATATGGCGCGCCAACGGCACGCCATATTCCATGTCCGTCATCACACAATGATTCGCGACTTCCTTACACGAACCGAAACTCGTCTTTGTCCCGTTGGGAAGTCACAAACGCCTTGAACAGCTCCTTCGTCTGTTCGAGGTCGACCAGGTCGATGACTTCGATCGGCGAGTGCGTGTAGCGCGACGGGATCGAGATCACGCCGGTCGGCACGCCCTGGTTCGCCATCGCGAGTTCGCCGCCGTCTGTGCCGATGCCCGGAAACACCTCGAGTTGTACCGGGATCGCGTTCGCCTTTGCCACGTCGATGAGCCGCTCGCGCACGGTTCGGCTCGTGATGAGGCTAAAGTCCATCACCTTCACACACGGGCCAGCACCGAGTGACAGCGTGTCGTCCATCGGCCCTTCCGGGGTGTCGCTGACAGCTGTCGTGTCGATCGCGACGGCCACGTCTGCCTGCACGTTGTGCGCCGCCACGCGTGCACCGCGCAGACC
>JAKAXI010000143.1 GCA_021816665.1 Bacillota bacterium
AACGCCAAGCACCGGGGACGTGCCTGACGCGAGAGCAGCAGCAAATTGCCGGAGGATAGATGCGATGGATGTACGTGCGTCCTGCATCGCCGCAAGTCTTGCATCATCCTGCGGGAGCTCGGCGCCCATAGACCACTGCATACTGGTCAGCGCGACTAAGTCAATTCGTATCGACTCGGCGGCGTTGAGCAAAAGTCGCAGGTCGTCCAGACGCCCCGGCTTCATGTAGGAGTCAGACAAGCTGTCGTCTGCCTGCAAAAGTGTCTGAGCCACCTGCAGATCAGCACCGCGAGCAGGGTTTTGTGCGTACTCCGCGATCGCGCCGAACACGGTGGCGACTGCACGGGATTCGGCACTCGACCGACTGCCCCAATCTGTCGCGATCATAATCAGCATTTGAAACAATGCGCCGGCCATTGACAGCAGACCGCGGTACACGGCTTGTAATGGTGTTTGCGGAGTGCTCGAGATGAACAGGAACGAAATGACCGACCATGTCCCCACGAGTCCAGCTTCCATGCTGACAGCATTCAGCAGACCGCTAGCAAAACCAAGAACCCCCATGACAAGAACAGCCCACCAGGTGGCGCCGACGAGTCCGCCGACCAACGTGGTGAGCGCCATCCAGAACGCGGCGAACAGCATCGTCCGAGTGCGGCGCCGCAGAGTCCCAGTGCGCCCGCCGAAGCCGGCAACTTGAGCGCCGAGAGTCATAGCGAGAAAGGGCAGCGTGTTGCCGGTGACAACGCCCACAAACAAAGGCAAGATGGCGCCGATTGCGTTGCGCAAGCCTGGAAGCACGGTCAACTGTCTGGCATCATGGCTCTTGATGAAGTTCCAACTGTGTGAAATGGTGCGGGTCCACATGACCTGTGTACACTCCGATCCGTTGTCAACAAAGTACCGTTTGGGTGGCCGTAGTGCTCATCCTCATAGAACAAGCCTGCGTCTTGCCCGATTTCATAGCCTCCCCGCGGCGGTCGACATCATCAGCCCATCACATCCTGGCGGATAAATACAATGAAACTCACCGCTAGTGCCGCCACAGACCAGACAGTCAGCACCGCGAGAGAAAACGGAAACGTCATGCCGGAAATCGGCGGAGGACTTCCGTTCAAATACCCAGACAGCTGCAAGTTCACAACCGGAAGATACTTCGCGATGCTCCAATTCGTCGCCAAGACGCTGAGCAGCGTGCCCCCGATGAGGGCAGCCATCATAATGCCCATGCCAGATGCAGTCGAACGGACGAGCGTCGACACCATGAAAGACAGGCTCCCAATACACAGGCTCACGAAAAACCCTAATCCGTAGCTCATCAGCAGGTACTCCCACTGCGGCACGGTATAGACGTGAGACAAGTTTACGTATCCTGTGGATGTAGTCTGAAAGCCCATCAACACGGGCAGGCGCCACCCCTGGTAGCCAAAAAAGATCCCCGAGACAGCGTAGCCGGACACGGCGATCGCGCCAACCAGCATGGCAATGAGCAGGAACAGCGCACCCAGCTTGCTCGCGAGCACTTTCCAGCGCGCGACACCACGTGTCAGCAGCATCTTGATTGTCCCACCACTCATCTCCGAAGAGACCATGTCTGACGCGATCACGATGACGAGCAGCGGGACGAGCAGGGTGATCCCTTGGTCCATAAACGACTTCATGAAACTCACTGCACCAGGCGCACTCGGGTTGATGTTGTGGGCGAGTTCAAACTGCCCTTCCTTGATCGTCGCCTGCAGCACGGCCTTTTCTGCATTTGAGATGAATGGGCTGTGCAGACGGTTCTCGGCGTGGGATATCTGTTGCTGTAGTTGGGCTTGCCAATTGCTCGTCCCAATTTGACGTGCGAGCGCCAGGCTCGCCTGTTTCTCACCGTATGCGAAGACGGCCATCATGGCAAACAAGATGATCAGAACCACCTGAAACCGCCGCTTGCGCAGCATCTTTGTCACTTCGTTGCCGACAAGGTGGAGAAACGTCATGTCGTCCCACCCCCTGTGGCCTGCAGAAACACATCCTCGAGCGTGGCTCGCCGGCGCGTCACCTCGTACAACCGACAGCCTTGCCGAGCCAGTTCAGCCGCAGCGGCCGCCACCGCATCATCTGTCATGTTGGCGTGAAATCCTCCGTCGACCGGTTCGACCACCCCGTTCGCTGCATATTTCTGCAACACAGTACGCGCGGCCGTATCTTGTGAGCCGACCCGCCAGACAACCGTCGGCGACGCCTCCGTGATGAGCGCGTCTACACTACCCGTGCGGATTACGGTGCCGGCCCGAATGATCGCGACGCTGTCGCAGAGCAGCTCGATCTCCGCTAACAGGTGGCTGCTGATAAACACGGACATTCCGTCTTTCGCGAGGTCCCTCAGAAACGACCTAAGTTCGTGGATCCCGGCGGGATCAAGCCCATTGGTCGGTTCGTCGAGAATGAGCAGTTTTGGCTCACAAAGCAGCGCCTGGGCTATGCCGAGGCGCTGACGCATGCCAAGTGAATAAGTGCGGACCTTGTCGTGAAGGCGGTCTGACAGATGAACGAGGTCAGCGATTCGTTCGATCCGCTCCACCGCAGCGCGGCCTTGCATGACCGCCAGTTGATAAAGGTTCTCCCAACCACTCAGGTACGGATAGAGGTCAGGATTCTCCACAATACAGCCAACGCTTCGCAGCGCAGCCGATGGATTTTTTTGCAGATCGTGACCGTTGATGACGACCTGTCCCCGACTCGGCCGGATGAGGCCGACCAACATACGGATCGTAGTTGTCTTACCGGCGCCGTTCGGCCCGAGAAACCCGAACACCTGCCCTCGGTACACGTCAAACGAAACATCTTTTACAAGTGTCCGCCCACGGACCTGCTTCTCGAGCCCGCGAACGGACAGGACAGGCTCCTCCACGGTTCACCCCACCTTTTTCCGCATCTCACTTGTATAGTACACTGTCCTTGGCTGGGAGGGAAAACCATGAACCGAGACACTGAGATGAAGCAACAATCCAAACGGCGAGGCAGTACCTCGCGGTGTGTGGTTCAGGTCTCGATCTGGCTGAGTCTGATGGCGACAGTTCTACTGGTCGTAGGATTCGGGTACGGCGCGTACGTCGGATTTGGGGGGACAGCCGCCGGCAACTCAGTGAAGCCTGGTCAAGTCCCAACTCGCGCGGAACCGTCCGCCAACACCAAGTCCGGGAAGCCCGGTTCAGTCAACACACAATCCAACACAATTCACCTCGTCGTCCTCGGTGATTCGCTCGCGCAGGGGTTCGGTGACGCCTCCGGGAACGGCTTTGCGGGTGACGTGGCGGCAGATTATCGGCACGAGGGAAAACGTGTGGTGATGACAAACCTCGGCATCGACGGTTTGACGTCAAGCGGACTGAGAAACCAACTACAGCAGGCTTCGGTGAGGCAGGCAGTAGCTCCGGCGAGCGTGATCTTACTGTCGATCGGCGGCAATGACCTGAACAATGCAGCGGGTCTTCCTGCGCTCAATCTCCACAAGATCACGACAGCACAGCGGCAGTTTCACACCAATTTAGCCGCGATCCTCCAGCAATTGCGAAGCTGGAATCAAACCGCGCCTATTCTCCTCGTGGGGCTCTACAATCCGTACGAAAACGTGACGGCACAGCGGCAACAGACAAACGCGGTCGTGGAGTCGTGGAACTTCATGGAGGACACGGTCGCGGCTAAATTCAGCAACACCATTGTCGTGCGGACCTTCGACTTGTTCGAACTCGGCGGAGGCAAGTATCTGTATGCGGACCACTTCCACCCGAACCAGACGGGCTACGCCCGTATCGCCGCTCGCATCTGGCAGGACCTGCAGGGCGTTGGCTGAGCGGGAAGACCAGAACAGAGCGAGTTTAGCGCAAGGTCAACCCGATTACCTGCGGAACCTTTGCAAACGTATATCCGCTGTAGTGTCAATGACCACCTGACTCATGATGGGCAGACCCACGCGGTCTCGGTCCACCTGAAGCGAAGCGTGGATCACGTGCTGCCCCGCATAGCTCCCAATCAGATCCCACTCCTGAAGAGGACAAACGGGATGACTTCTTACCTCTGTACTTGAGCGGGCCCGGTTGACAAAGAAATGTAACCCTCACTGACATACAAGTGAACCTCCCATGCGAATTTCACCACCTTCTCTTCCACCTCTCCTCACTGTACGGTGTTTCCTCTCTCCCATCACATGGTCCTTTCTTGAATGCAGAGAAGTGGTCTTATCTTACACAGTCGTGCATGGTCCAAATACACCACTTGTTCAAGTGAGCCATGGAGAAAATGCATAGAAATGCTCTTCCACGTATCCTTCTGTTTCACCATGATGCTCTTAGAGCAACTTGAGCTTTATGCAAATGTGTCAGCAAAGCGAGCCATGACGTCCACCGCAGAGAGGAGAGGAGGCAGGAACATGAGCAACTTATTGTTGGCGCGCCTGCAGTTCGGTGTCACCACGGTCTATCACTTTTTGTTCGTCCCGTTGACCATTGGGCTGGTGTTTCTCATCGCGATCATGGAGACAGCTTATGTCATCACGAACAACGAGACGTAGGTGCGTGCCTGTTGTCGGCATCATTGTTTGTGATAAATGGTTGTGCGAGCAATCCGGTCGGTACCGGTTTCCAAACGGTGCATACGTCGAGCGGCCATTCGAATTCTGTTCGAAACGCATCGTCAAGTTCTGAGACTAGTGGTCAGCCGAATTCCGCCGCCATGGTTCGGCAATTAAATGTGTTGGCGCAATCGGGCCATGTGGACAATTCTCCATTCATAGCTGGGCAGTCAAACATTACCCAGGTGAAGCAGAGTTGGGGACAACCCGATACAAAAAATACGGCTGGCGAAGGGACTTACGCCACGTACAATTCAAAGCATGCAGCTTTTGGGTTCAACCAGAACGGTACCATTTTTGATGTCCGTTCTTACAGTAAGCAAGTACAAAGTTTGTCGCTGTCCGACGTGCGAGCGATACTCGGCAACCCGAACTTGACCACCACACCGGAATCCGGACAAGTCAACGAGATTTACCAAGTGAACGCCACCTACCAGCTTCAATTCATCAACATGAATTCAAATGAAGTTGACCATGTCTCCGTCTTCGATGCGAGTTACGCAAAGGCGCAAATGGAATTAGCCAATCAAATTTTATCAGACGAAGAGGCCAAGGACCCCGTTTCCAACTTTGGTTTACCCCCACATCATACTATGGATTGGTTGACGGTCCTTATTGGCAGACGCTACGGTGGACATTGAACCAAAACATCAAGGTCATCTGGACTGGGAAGTGGGTGCTAAACAAAACCATTACCAGCAACCAAGCCAAGACAATCAACACAACTGCTCGGTCGCAAGCCAATTCTTTGGGATAATTATCCGGTTAATGACTACACCTACAACCAAGGCAATCAGCCTCACTTGATGATGGGTCCTCTCCAAGGGAGGGATGCGACACTGCTGAACAACCTGTCAGGGTATATCAGCAATCCGATGCTGCAGCCGGAGGTTTCCAAGTTGGCTTTGCAACACGCTCCCGCCAACCATCACGGACAAAGACTGCTCATGGAGATTCAACCGTGGTTAACGAAGCTGGGCGAAGAGGGACAAGGTGGTATCGACGCACTGAACGTGATGAAGCAGCCAAGTCAGCGCAATCAGCCGGTACTTTCTCAGCAACCCAAACTCGTCAATGCGAATTCCTATGCAATTGGCCGTAGCATCATCGCGTTTATGAACAAAGTGGAAAACAGCAATCAACCGTAGGTGCAACAAGGACAACGGGCGCTCCCTTGCGACCGTTGTCCCACCGCGGGAAGGGTTATAGGCGCCCACATGAGATGGCAATGGCAGCGGACACAATACACCTTTGCCAAGACCACATCGCTACCCATAACAAAAGAAATTCAGATCG
>JAKAXI010000144.1 GCA_021816665.1 Bacillota bacterium
CCGATCTCTCGTCAAAAACGCGGTTGGCATTGCAGGTCTTATCATCGTGGCTTCGATTGCGATGTTCCCTGCTATCAAAGTGCTGGCCGTTTCACTTGTGTACTCAGGCAGTGCAGCCCTGATGCAACCGCTTGGGGCCGGACCCATCGTGGATTGTCTCGGCGCACTGGGAAAAAGCCTTCTCTACGTGTTCGGGAGTGTCGTTGTCGTCGCCATGATGTTCTTTATCTTCATCTGCATCCTGCTCGCGTCGGCCAACTTGGCGGTGGTGATGGGATGACAGCGCTCGGAGAGTGGCTCAAGCAACTGGTCATCATCGTCTTGTTGGCCGCCTTTGCAGACCTTTTGCTCCCGACGCGGTCGATGGAAAAGTACGTCCGTATGGTGATGGGGCTGGCTATCGTGGCAGCCATGTTGCAACCGATCGTACCCCTGCTCTCGCGCAACTGGTCAGGTCAGGCGGCGGCCACGGCGGCGGACGAGCTCTTGCCAAACAACGCAAAGTCAGGCGCGAGCGGATCCAGTACAGGAACCACCGCGACACTGACACAAGAGTTTCAGCGACAGACGAACCAGGCAGCCGACCACCTGCTCGCAACCCGGCTGCGGGCTGAGATTGAAGCGCTGTATCCGGTGACTGTGTCCGGTATGGACGTCCACGGCGTCGGTCGGTCCGGCTCCCAGTTGTCTGTACATGTGATGCTCGGTTCGGCGCCGACAACGATTGTCAGCAAAATCCGTGACCACCTGGCACACGAACTCGATGTCCCCGCCAGCCAAATCACCGTCACCACGGGATGAGGAGAGGATTCTGTGGACTGGAAACCGATTTTACAAAACCGTTGGCTGTTAGTGCTCGGTGTACTCGGTGTGGCACTACTCCTGTTCGGAACGATGTGGAACCGGACGGGGTCGTCAGTCTCCACACTGGCTTCAGCTGGCGCGTCGGCTAAGTCTGGCAATGCGAACACCACATCGACTGCACTGTCTACGAACGCAAGTTCCGTTGATCCGGCTCTAGCGTTTGAGAACATATACGACACTCAGCTGACATCGATTCTTGACCAAATTGCCGGCGTGAACAGTGTGCATGTCATGGTGACGCTAGACTCGACGGAGAGTTTACAACTGGCGCAAGACATTCAGAAGACCACACAGTCATCTTCTTCTACGGTCAACCAGCAGCCGACGACTGTTCGTCTCGCCGACGGAAGTACAGCGCCTGTTGTGATTCAGCGCCTCGCTCCAGCCGTGCGCGGCGTACTAGTGACAGTGAATGCGAGGGACTTCTACACAGCAAAAGCAGAAATCATTGACGCGATCACGAATGTGTTGGACGTGCCTGCATATAAAATTAGCATAGAGCCTCAAAAACAAAATTCGTAGAGTACCTAGGAGGTATGTAAAGTGGTCAAACGGCAAACGGTGTGGCTGTCCACGATGATGGTCCTGTCATTGATGCTGATAGGATACTATACGATGAACAGCGGAGCCCAGACGGCAACCACGAAGACGAGCGGCGGACCTTCCGTGACAACTTCCACGGTTGGACCGCAGGCATCGAACACCACTACAGGCAATGCGGCGAGCAGCGTCGGCGGCACAAAGGCCGGGACAAGCGGGTCGCAATCGGGCTCGACGTCTGGTACAGCCACGCCGACGAGCGGCACTGACTGGTTTACAAACTACCAGACTCAAGTCGAACAAAACATTGCCAAGAAAGAGGGCGTCGCAGAACAGATTATCGGCAGCAGCAGTTCATCCACGGCGCAGATTAACCAGGCTCAGCAGCAACTGCGGCAGTACATGAACCTGGATGGCGCGATGATGCAAGCACGGCAGGCAATTCTCGGTGAGGGTTACCAAAACTGCGTGATCGTCCCGAACGAGAACCCACAGGGCCTCACTCAAGTCTACGTACAGACAAAGAAACTCACGCCGACTGCCGCAGTGAAAGTGATGAATATCGTCAGCCAGCAAATGAATATCCCAATGAATCAGATTGTCGTCCACCAACACGCGTAAACGCATTGGATGTATTTCTTGGACACCGTGCACCGCACCTGTGCGGCCGCAGGTGTCCTTCCTGATCCCGACCGGTAGATGCAACCCGATTTCCCCCTATGTTATACTAGGACGAGTGACGAGATGGGTTTTGAGGAGTGACGGACTTGTTCAAGATTGGAGAAATTCGAGAGTTGATTCGTCTGCTGGACGAGACCAGTATTACAGAGTTGCACATTGAATCAGACGATACGAAACTACTCATCAAAAAACAAGAAATCTCCACGGCTGTTGGTACTGCACCCTTGATCAGTACACCGACACCAAATACTCAGCCAATTGCACAGGTATCGGAAAACGTGCAAGTGCGCCCGGAGAGCGCGCCTCCCTCTGCACAACCTGCGGCAAACACAGATGAAAACGTGCACATTGTGACGTCGCCGATGGTTGGTACTTTTTATCGCGCGCCCTCTCCTGATGCACCACCGTACGTAGAGGTCGGTGCGAAAGTGAATACAAAGTCGGTTCTCTGTATTGTAGAGGCCATGAAGTTAATGAATGAGATTGAAGCCGAAGTTTCTGGAGAAGTCATCGAAGTGCTTGCCGAGAATGGACAGCTGGTTGAGTACGGACAGCCACTTGTCAAAGTTCGTTTGTCCTGAGTCCTGAAAGGGCAGCGCAACTACTTTTGCAGACAAGGAGATTTCGCCATGTTCAAACGGGTGTTAATCGCGAACCGCGGCGAAATTGCGGTCCGTGTGATTCGCGCATGTCATGAACTGGGGATCGAAACGGTTGCCGTGTACTCTGAGGCTGACCGCGACGCGCTACACGTACAAATGGCCGACGAAGCTTATTGTATTGGTCCGACTCCGAGCAAGAACAGCTACCTGCACATTCCGAGCTTGATGTCGGTGGCTACCCTGACCGGAGTGGATGGCATTCACCCTGGTTACGGGTTCTTAGCAGAAAACAGCGACTTCGCAGAAGTGTGCGAGGCGTGCGGGATCACCTTTATCGGCCCGAGCGCACACGCGATTGAAACGATGGGAGACAAGTCTGTCGCGAAGGAAACGATGAAGAAGGCTGGGGTTCCAACGGTTCCCGGCAGCGACGGTTTGCTCACAGATGCTGACGAGGCTGTGCGGGTCGCCCATGAAATTGGGTACCCCGTCATCATTAAGGCAACTGCCGGCGGTGGCGGCAAAGGCATTCGCATTGTGCACGATGAAGAGAGCTTGAAGCAGGCCGTCGCGACCGCCCAACGAGAGGCAGAGTCGGCATTTGGGAACGGCGGCGTTTACTTAGAGAAGTACATTGAGCGCATGCGCCATGTTGAAATACAGGTGCTCGCAGACCGTCACGGGAACGTAATTCACCTTGGCGAACGCGATTGTTCGGTCCAACGGAGATTGCAGAAACTTGTGGAAGAGTCACCCTGCCCTGTGCTGTCTGAAGCAACTCGAGAAGCGATGGGGCAAGCAGCAGTCGCTGCTGCCAGGGCCGTCGACTATGTCGGCGCAGGCACGGTAGAGTTCATTTATTCACTGGATGGGTCTTTTTACTTCATGGAAATGAACACGCGTATCCAGGTCGAACACCCAGTGACGGAGTGGGTCACATCCGTCGACCTTGTTCGGGAGCAGATCCTTGCGGCTGCAGGTGAACCCCTGTCCGTGCGGCAGGAGGATATCCACTTGACTGGGCACGCCATCGAATGTCGGATCAACGCCGAAGACCCAGAGCGCAACTTCATGCCTACGCCCGGACCGGTGATTGAATACTTGCCACCTGGCGGCATCGGCGTGCGGGTGGACAGTGCTGTCTACGCAGGCTATACCGTTCCACCCTACTATGATTCCATGGTAGCGAAGTTAATTATCTGGGCTCCCACGCGTGAGTTGGCGATTGCGCGAATGCGTCGAGCTCTAAGTGAATTTCGTATCGAGGGAATCAAGACCACAATTCCGTTTCATCTCAAGCTGATGGACAATGAAGCATTTCGGGCCGGCGATGTGACAACCCGATTCCTTGAGGAACATACCATCTGACGAAGGCTTTGGAATTGCCAGTCAGGGAGGCGGATGCAGAGTGCAGGACATGGAGTTTCAGGCTACTTCTATGGGCAAAATTCAGATCGCTGACGAAGTGTTGCAAGTCATCGCTGGACTTGCAGCGAGCGAGGTACCGGGTGTCGTGGGCATGAGCGGCAGTTTCGCCGGTGGGCTCACCGAACAGTTGCTTGGTCGCAAGAACCTCTCGAAGGGCGTTAAAGTCGAGTTCGCTGAAGAGGATCGCGCTTGCACAGTCGACGTGTCTGTAGTGTTGGATTTTGGCGTCAACATTCCAGATGTCTGCATGTCTGTGCAAGAGAACATCAAGCAGGCAATCGAGAGTATGACAGGGCTTGAGGTGAAAGCCGTTCACGTCCATGTGAGTGCAGTTGCATTTAGCCAGGAAAAAGGTCAGGATAAGACAAAAGACGTGACGGAACTTCCTCCGGCACAGACCAGGAAGTGACGCGAAGTAACGTGGAGGGCAGCCCGGTAAGCGGCAGCGCCACGGGCAGGGGCTCTGGAGGGATACGATGAGCATTCTTGATCGCATTTTGCTCGTGCTGTTGACGCTCGGCAGCCTTGCAGTGGCAGTGTTGTTGTTACTGCTCGGCGCTGGTGTGCTTGGCTCATGGCCATCTATTGTCATAACAGACGCCGCCACGTATCCGATGTACACCATCATCGTGGCGGTGGTGTTTGGCCTCTTCGCCCTGCGTTTTCTATTCTATCGCTGGGCACGGCCGCAAGAAGATTACATCATGCTCCCTGGTGATCACGGTTTCATCCGCATCTCGTTTGAAACGATTCGTCAACTATCAAACCGCACAGGCAAGTCGGTGCGCGGTGTGCAGGAGTTTGACACCCGAGTGCGCAACGGACAAGCGGGGGTCCTGCTCGCGGTGCGAGTGCGGGTCATGCCAGACATTGATATCACGCAAATGAGTGCTGAAATCCAGCAAGCCGTAAAAGGCTACGTAGAACAAACAGCGGGTGTCACAGTAGAACGTATCACCGTGAACGTAGTAGAACTCGCGTCGCACACACCGAACAAGAATACGCGCGCGTGGGCGGAGTGACACCATGAAATGGGTCACGTCGATTGCGCGGGGGTTCTTGTCTCTGCAAAGGCGTTGGCAGGGCGTTGTCGCTGCCTGTTTGTTTTGGCTTGTATGGATGATTGCTGGGTTCTGGGATACCCTGTTGTTGGTGGTGCTCATTGGGATTGGTTTCTCGGTTGGGCGAATCCTCGAGGAGCGAACGACGTGGCAAGATGTCGTCGAAAAGTTGCTGAGGGAGCACTACCATGACTCGTGAACGCGGTGGAGAAGGAACAGCTTGGAAGGGGCATGGAAATGAAGCGGCACGAAGCGCGCCAGCGTGCGCTCCAGGCGCTCTATCAGATTGATGTCGGTAAGGGTGAGACAGAGGCGGCGATTGCGCATGTCCTGGAAGATGTATCGGGCCCGATTGAAGCAGGTGATTGGGCTTACATACGGCGGCTGGTCCACGGCACTACTGAGCGCTTGCCTGAAATTGACGACATTCTCGCCTCCCGCGTGGAAGGTTGGCACCTCGACAGATTGGCGCGAGTTGATTTGAATGTACTGCGCCTTGCTGTCTATGAACTGCTCGTAGAGAGTGATGTCGACGTCGCGACGATTGTCGATGAGGCTGTTGAACTCGCGAAAGACTTTGGCACAGACGAGTCAGGCAAGTTCGTGAACGGTGTTTTGGCGCGGGTGTTGCCCGTCGTCAGACAAGATGCAGAACCGGACGCTTGACATGCGAGGGAACGCAATTTGGACTGTACTCTAGGAGTAGACACAAGCAATTACACAACAGAT
>JAKAXI010000145.1 GCA_021816665.1 Bacillota bacterium
CTGTAAAGCAGTTCCTCGAACGGCAGTTTCATCCTCTCGCTTTGCCCGCAAAATCCGCCACAGCGCAAGACCAGCGAACAACCAGCGACCGCGCATCAACCCACGCCACACCGTGTAGGCTACGGCCAGCGCCCGAAACACACGTACGGTCAGTCGGAGCCATCGCACTCGCATCACCCCCAGTTAGGGTGTGCGGTGCACCTGCGCCTTAAACATCTTCTGCTCGGTTTGAGAAACGGAATCTTCCACCAGTCTCTCCACGTCAAGGCGTGTTTCAGCGCGTTCCGCCTCTTCTACTTTTGGCTTCGTGCGAGGGCTCTTCGGAACAAAAATCGTACAGCAGTCCTCATAAGGTAGGATGGAGATGTCGTACGTGCCAATGTCCCGCGCCCGGCGCATTATATCAACCTTGTCTTCTGTGACAAGCGGACGCAAAATCGGAAGGTTTGTCACTGCGTTTATAGTTTTCATGCTGTCGAGCGTCTGACTCGCGACCTGCCCCAAGCTTTCTCCTGTGACCAATGCCTTGAGCCCTCGCTGGGCCGCAATTCGCTCAGCAATGCGCAACATCATCCTGCGCATCACGGTAATACTCAGTTCTTCGGGGCAGTGCTTGCGAATCTCCGTTTGGACCTCCGTAAAGTGCACCACGTGCAGTCTGACACGGCCACCCCAGTTTGCCAGTACCTGAGCCAGGTCTTCAACCTTTTGAAGAGCACGTTCACTGGTAAAGGGAAAGCTGTGAAAGTGAATGGCTTCCAACTCAACACCGCGTTTCATCGCGAGCCAGCCTGCAACGGGACTGTCAATTCCTCCAGACAACAGCAGGCCGACCCTGCCGCTCGAACCAACTGGCAGTCCACCTAGGCCTGGGTATTTGCTCGCGTACACGAAGCCCCCTTCATCACGCACCTCGATGTACACTGTCAGATGAGGGTGATGTACGTCGACACGGAGACTTCCGATCTCTCCAAGGATACGTCCGCCAATGAGGGCAGCCAGTTCTGGACTCGGCATAGGGAACCTCTTATTGGCCCTTCGTACGTCAACTTTAAAGGTCGTCGCGAGTTGCTCAACCGACAAAACCGCTTGACGCAGGGCGGCTATTGCAGCATCGGTCAGTGCCTCAACAGACAAAGCAGTCCGTTCCACCGGGCTGACGGAAACCACGCCAAAAACTCGGCACACTTCACGCGCCACGGCTTCGGCGGGATTACCTGCCAAGTGAACAGACAGGCGACCTCCAATCCTCTCCACTCGCACTCCCTCAAAGGCACGCAACGCGCGCTGTACGTTTTGCACGAGAATCTTTTCAAACTCACTGCGGTTGTGACCCTTCAAGCTGATCTCCCCGTAGCGCACGATCAACTGGTCTACCGCCATGCTTGTTCCTCCTTCAAACTCCACGTTTCCTGCCAACTCCTTGTCAGCGTCCCCTACGAGTGACCCCCATCAGCCAGTGCACCTGCTCTGACACCACCGACAGAGCCTGTTCAACCATTTCAGGCGTCGACCACCAGCCCAGTGAAAAACGGATTGTGCCTGTCACTTCTGCCTCACTACGACCCATAGCAGTCAACACATGACTTCGTGAAACATGTCCACGGCGAGTAGAGCATGCTGATCCCGTGGACACGTATAACCCCTGCGCTTCAAACGCGTGGACTAGCACTTCACCCCGCAGTCCCGGAAAGGCGGCGCTCACGATGTAGGGAGATGCGGTTTCGGGACGCTGCACCATGCAGCCAGAAATAGCTTCTAGCCCCTCGACGAGGCTTGTAGCGAGCGCCGAACAGACCTCCAGATTGTGCACCCGGTGTTCTGCTGCAACGGTAGCAGCCCGACCCAACGCAATAATCCCCAACACGTTTTCCGTCCCAGAGCGCAGTCCGAACTCCTGTCCGCCACCGTAGCAAAGCGGCTCGAGTTCCAGTCCGTCGCGCAGATAGAGTGCTCCGACGCCTTTCGGGGCACCGACTTTGTGTCCCGAAAGGGAGTACAAGTCTGCGAACCGTACTGCAGCCGCTGTGTCCAACTTTCCAAACGCTTGGATACCATCAACGTGAAACAGGGTCTTAGGTATCCCCCGGAGCACCTGACCGACTTCAACCACTGGTAAGATGGCACCCGTTTCGTTGTTTACATGCATGAGGCTGACTAACACTGTATCTGGTCGCACTGCGTCTAGAACGTCTTCAGCTCGCACACCGCCGTCTTGCCGAGGCGAGATGAACGTCACTTCCCAGCCCTCGCGCTGCCACCCACGCACTGCTTCGAGGACAGACGGGTGCTCAATCGCGGACGTCACGATGTGCCGTCCCCGTTCCCGAAAGCGTCGGAGAACCCCCGCAATGGCTAGGTTGTTTGCTTCAGTTCCGCTACCAGTGAATATGACTCGCCCACTCTTTGCACCAAGGTTACCAAGGACTGCCCGACGCGCAGTCTGAATCGCGCGGTCCGATGCGACTCCTTTGGCGTGCAGAGAAGACGGGTTACCATACAGCGAAAAACTACTTGTCAACTCCTGCTCAACTTCGGGCAGAAGCGGTGTCGTCGCAGCACCATCAAAATACAGTTCCATGGGACAACCTCCTGGTGGTACGTCGCTATCGTATCACGAAAAGCCATTTCCATGACAAGGGCGCCCTCCGCAGGAGAGCGCCCGTTCCTAGTGTCTGTCCGAAATGCCGAAAAACGCGAAATCCCTTATGCGCGCCAAAGCACTGGAGTATCCACGGGAGCCTGAACAGCGTTTGGAGACTGTGACACAAGTCGAACCAAGTCAACCATCCGGCAGGAATACCCCCACTCGTTGTCGTACCAGGCCAGGACCTTAACCGACCCATTGTCCATCGAAAGAGTCGACTGCGCATCGATGATGGCTGACCGTGAATCCCCGTTAAAGTCGACAGAGACAAGTGGTTCCTCCGTGTAACCCAAAATACCAGCCAACTCGGATTCTGCTGCTCTCCTGAGCACGTGGTTTACTTCCGCGGCACTTGGCACGCGAGAAAGTTGCGCGACTAAATCGACAATCGACACATTCGGAGTGGGAACCCGTAGTGATAAACCAGCCAACCGGCCGCGCAGTTCGGGAAGTACCAATCCGATCGCCTTTGCCGCCCCGGTACTCGTAGGGACAATTGATTCAGCCGAGGCACGCGCCCGGCGGAGGTCCTTGTGTGGGTTGTCGAGGTTCCGTTGATCATTTGTATACGAGTGGACTGTCGTCATGAGGCCGCTCTCGAGGCCAAACTCCTCGTGCAAGGCCTTGACTACAGGTGCTAAGCAGTTCGTTGTGCAGGAGGCGCCAGACACAATATGGTGAAGGCGGTCGTCGTAAGATGAATCGTTGACACCCATTACCACCGTGATATCGGCATCTGCAGCAGACTTCGCCGGGGCGGTTAAAACGACCTTACGCGCACCTTGCGCGAGGTGAATTTCCATCGTCTCCCGAGTTCGGAACACTCCAGTCGACTCCACCACAACGTCGACGCCGAGCTCCCCCCATGGCAACACAGATGCATCACGACTGCTCAGTACCCTGGTGTATTTACCTCGGCACAACCAACCGTCTCCGACAAGTTCAAGTGGGACATCAAACCCACCGTGCACGGAGTCATATTGCAACAGGTGCGCTAACACAGCTGCGTCTGCCGTACCGTTGACGGCCACCACCTCGATGTCATCAGACTGCAGCGCGCGCCGGTACACCATCCTTCCGATCCTTCCAAATCCATTGATGGCAATGCGAATGGTCAACTCAAACGCCCCTTTGCACACGTTTGCGGCTCCACCTCATATTACACAATCCACCGGAATTGTTCCATACTCATTTCGCCACAATCATTAAATAGTATGTCACAATTCGGTGACAGGTGTGTAAGACCTCCTGCGGAGTCATTTATGTGTGACCAATCCACTCGCAGCCGAATACCTGAAACCGTTCCCCCATTCCTCCTGGCATGACGAGTTGTTTCAGTTGACCGGACAACGTCATCCTTTGTGTCACTGATTTTGCACCGCTCGAATCAAGCGCCGTCAGGCGTGTTTGATACGCATCCGCAATTCCATGAGACATTAGGTATGTACCTTGCGACTCGAGGAAGCGAAACTGGAACCCGGCTCTCTCGGCGGCATTTCGAACGTGATCCCAGTTTACGTCTGCCGTGATGTCTTGCTCTCCGACGTGATCGAGAACATCAGTGACTTGGTGTCGATAGTACCCACGCACCGTTCCTTGCGGGCGAATCCCCGACGCCCACTCGTCACGGTTAATACCATAGTCAATCAGCCACGCGAAGACAGGGGGGCCACCCGCTGTCAGTTGCTGAAAGAACTGTGCAAGTCCAGGACAAACCTCTCCGACCGTGCCATCGGGAATCGGAAGAAATTGGTCCGCCAGGGACGCAATTCGCGCGTCAGCTGACTGCCACAGCCATTGAAAGTGGCCCTGCGGAGATAACTTCACATATGCCTGCTGCCACGAGCCACCATCTCGACGCACACGCTCGATGGGAAGCGCATCAAGCACTTCATTGGCCACAATACAGGTCGGTACGTCCGTGAGCGGTTTCCCAAAGTGATAATGGAGCCTTGTGTCTTCGTCCCGAAGGTCCTGCACAGCGCTCGCCTGGAGCGTTTGCAGACGACGGGAACGGTCTACCAGTGTGTATGTAATTTCGCCTGAACAAAGCCGCACAAGTGCAGGTCCAAGTACGGCAGCAAGCTCCCCTTGCCCGCCACCGTACTCGACCACTTGCAGTTCCGTTGGCCGTCCCCAGCTGTTCCACTGCTCTGTCAACGCGTTGGCCAGTGTCTCCGCGAAAAGCGGCGACTGGGCGGCAGTGTAAAAGTCGGCCCCTTTGCCTCCAATGGATACAGAGCGCGTGTAGTACCCGTCGTCACCGTACAAGGCTAATTCCATAAATTCTCCAAACGAAACTTCGCCCCTGATGCTGAAAACGCTGGTGTTCACTTTCCGCTGTGGGTGATAATTTCATCAATCAGCCCGTACGATTTTGCCTCTTCGGCGGACATAAACCGATCACGGTCAGTGTCCTGTTCGATTTTGGACAGCGGTTGCCCACTGCGGTCTGCGAGAATCTGATTTAGGCGTTGGCGCGTACGGATGATGTGCTCGGCGTGAATGGCAATGTCAGACGCCTGTCCGCGCGCACCGCCAAGGGGTTGGTGAATCATGACTTCTGCATTGGGCAGCGCAAACCGTTTGCCACTGGCCCCTGCGGTCAACAGGACCGCCCCCATGCTTGCGGCCATACCTACACAGATTGTGGAAACATCCGGTTTGATGTGCTGCATTGTGTCGTAAATAGCGAGACCGGCCGTCACGGAACCGCCTGGGCTGTTAATGTACATCTGGATATCCTTGTCAGGGTCGTCAGCAGCTAGGAACAAAAGCTGTGCTACAACAGCGTTTGATACCTGGTCGTCGATCTGTGTACCGAGGAAAATAATTCGGTCTTTCAGCAAGCGTGAGTAAATGTCGTAACTCCGCTCACCACGGTTTGTTTGCTCAACCACGTACGGAATTAAGCTCATACAGCATCCTCCTATCGGATCACGTTCGCGATCTTCGCCACGATCACAGTATGCCTCACCAGTGCCTTTTAGTCAAGAATAGTCAAAGTCAAACACTCTACCCTGACACAGTTCCAACATACCAAGGCCGCCCATGGACAATACTACTCATGCAAGTGAAGCGGGTGCAAAGGGGTGACGAAAATGCAGAACAACATTGGTACCGTAGATAGGTACGTACGTTTGACCGCGGGACTTCTTGCGCTCGGTGCCGGCGTGAGCATGCGGCGCCAAAGTCCAGGACGGACGCTGCTGATGTCG
>JAKAXI010000146.1 GCA_021816665.1 Bacillota bacterium
GGCAGTTTGGCGACGTTTTTTTCAATGCGGGCACTGCACGCCGCGCAGGTCATACCTTCCACTGGCAGGGTGATTTCTACGGTGACAGCCATGTATGTTCACCTCGACTCGACCGTCTATCAGGCTTTTGTGAACTGGCGGATCACATCCATCAATTCATCAATCTTCTCTTGAGCGCCCGAGTTGTGGCTGAGAGCATCGGCCACACACCCACGCGTGTGAGATTCAAGGATGGTGAGCCCAACTTGATGAATCGCGCTCTTGATGGCAGCAATCTGTACCAGGATGTCTACGCAGTAGCGGTCTTCGTCGATCATCTTGTGGACGCCGCGGACCTGGCCCTCGATGCGCTTGAGTCGGCGTTCCAGGTCGTCTTTTTTATCAGCGTAGCTGTGACCGTGCACATGGGTCGACATCCGGCACGCTCCATTCCTGATTGGTCTTTGACAATAGTATACCCCCGTATGGTATATGTGTCAAAGACACGTGCCTAGTCGGAATCGAGGGGACGGGCCTGACTCTAGAAATACCAGGCCCGTCCTGCGTGATCAGATGGTCACTGAGGCTTGGGATTCTGATCGACAGCCTCTTCGGCTGCTCGTCTCTGCCGCGCTCGCAACCAGTCATGGAGTTGAATCTCGTCCTCAGCTCCAATCACATGACACCCGTACGGAGCTACGTAGGCGGGTTCCCAGCCTTGGTCGTGCCCCCAGTCCAAAATTTGCTGTGGGCTCAAGTGGCCGCGTACGTTGTGTCCTTGACCGTCGTGCGTGACCAGCCAGTAGTTCTCGGGGATTTTTTCTGGCTGACCCGTCAGTTCCCACTGACCTTGATATTCGTTCACGTACGTCAGGTCTTGAGAAGAAACCGTGAAACCTAGCCCAGATACCGTAGTGTGGTCTTCCTGTCGATTCATCTAACCCCTCCTCGCAACAGTTGTATTATGGTTGGCTATTTGCGCCGTTATAATGAATGGACATGCGACGTTGCACTTGTGTCGCGCTGCAGAGGGTGATACCAGCGATGAGCAAAGAACTTCCTTACGAGCTACAAAAGTGGTTTGCTACACGCAACTGGACCGTGCTGCGTGCTGGGCGCCTTGTGGGGGGATTCGCAGCTTTGGCGATCTACCGCATTGTTGCGCTGTCACCAGACTGCGAACAGGTGTCTCTGATCTATAAGCAGATGGCACCTGACCGCTCAAATGAATGGACGATCTACGAGTCATTGTCGGGCGCGCTCCATGACTACATGCCACATCTATTCGCGCAAATTCAGGACCCGGACGGACGTGGACTGCTGCTCGAAGATGTCGGAGAGCCACTGAAACACACCTTGCGACGTTCAGGGCCAAGAGCGCAGTCGTCGCTCACCCTCCAAGCCGTTACCTGGCTGACGCAGATGCACATTCGGTTTCGCGAGCGGAGTCAGACGTGGTTGCGGGATGGTGTGTTGGAATCCTACCCGGTGAAGTCGTCCATGGTTTGGGCTGAGGAGGCCTTGGAACGGGTCGCTTGGGCCGCAGAGGCTGGCCTCGGTGGTGTCACGGTCGATGACATTCGCGCTCTGGAACGTCAAGCCCAATTGTTCTACCCGCAATTGGAGGCGTGGATGCAGGGGCCATCGACAGTGACGCACGGTGACCCCCACTTGGAGAACTTGCTCGTTCGCGGGCAAACCCTTACGTTGACCGACTGGGAGTTTGCCTGCGTGGCGGTTCCACAACGTGACTTGACGATTTTCGTACAAGATATTCTGGATGACGACCTCCGTGGTGCAGCGTACAGCCATTTTTGCAGTATGCTGCGCAACGCTGGCTGGTTAGTCGACAACGAAGCGTTTCGCGTCGGTTGGCTAGCGTGTTTTTTCGACAACACTTTGATGATGCTCGGGTGGGAGGTCTTCAAGTATCGCCAAGGGCATCTTGCCTGTGCAAAGCTCGAGGTCATTGCTGCGGCAAAGCTGCAGTGGCTGCGTGACGCCTTCAACGAACTGAGCAGGCTGGCACTGTGAGATGCCCCCTTCGATCCGAACAGAGGAATGCTCAACAGTTCAAACCTAGCAAAGGACTAAGTTTTTATCGAGATGAGAGTGAAGGGACGTGCCAAAGATACGAACCATCTATCGTCATCGGGCGACCACAAACCTGTGTCAGGGCGTATGCAAGCGACGGTGGGAGCGGCGTACTGTATCCCTGTAACCACAGGATGTGTGCAGGGTGACGTTGCGCGATGTATTTGCGCAAGTTCGACACGGCCAGGGAATCATCATACGGATCATTCGCGTATCGCGAGAAGTCTGATTCAAAGAGAAAGTCATTCGAGAATTCTTTCTCCAGTTTCCCGTTGGCCATCCACGACGTGTAGGGGAACCCATATACATTGGTGACAGGGAACGGGTATCCAGAGTCTGCCAACGCCTGCATGACGTACCCGAATGACCAATACCCATTGACGAGGATGGCTACGGGCTGATGGTCGATGACCGCCTGAAAGTTGTTTTGTCGGAACACATTGGAAGATGGCAGAACGTGTTGATGCCAGAACTTTGTTGTAGGCATCCAGGCGCAGGCAGCGGCGATGAGCAGGAAATACGTCGCGATCCCTTTCGGCAATCTTCCCCGACTGGTCCGCATTGTTCGCTCTAGTCCAACCACTAGCAGAGTGACAAACGAAACATCCGCATAAAACATGATTCGTCCTGCTGTAGCGTCCTGCAGCAAAGGAAGTCGCTCCACCACTACCCAGGGCATGCGAATTTTAGTGATATGGCCGAAGATGTGCAAGTGTGGGCCAAACGACAGGACAGTGGCTGCAGAGCCTATGATGAATAGTACCCAAACCCACTTTTGCCTGTAGCATGTGAACAGTATCCACAGGATCCCAATGACAAGGGGAGCTCCAATGTACCCACCCATTTCCGACAAGTCACCTGTAAAACGAAGCACAGCGCGAGCGGACAACCCCGTGTGAAGCCATTGGGCCGTTGTTGGGAGCAAAAGATTGACGATGTCGGTCACCCAGACATCACGCGGCATAAACGGAGTCGAGTGTCCGTGCAACCCCGCGAGAAACAGCCACGCTCCAGGCGCAGCGAGGACAAAGGTGACGGTCAAGGCCGTGACTGCAGCTTGAACGCGAATCCGCGTCAAAGTTCGACGAATGGGAGTTTTTACACTGAACAGCATGTAAAACACAACAGCAATCAGGACCATCAGAGTGAAAGTCGCAAACATCTCCAGTGATGTGTAGAACTGTGCGACGCACAACACCCCGATTAAGCATCCAGTGGCTACAGGCCGCCGCTGACGTTGCAGAAAACGAGCCGTGACAGACAAGATCGCCAGAATGATCGCGCTCGACATACTGAAGTTGATGTGACCATCCACTAACTGATTCACAGTAAACGGGGACATTTCGAGCAACAGTCCGCCGAGCACGGCAAGCCATCGGCGTGCGCCGAGGGCATGCAGAAAGCTGTATCCAAACAACCCGGACAGGAGTAAGGATGCAAGCACAACGACATTGAATGCGAACACGCTGTTTGCAACGTAGACCAAAGGCCCGAAGACAACGGCTTCGGTCAAAATGGATGTATTTAACATTAGGTTGAACTGGTATGGGTAGTTCACTGTTGTTGTCGTAAACGGGTTTTGCCCGTGGACAAGCGCGTGCCAAAACCAACCCAAATACCACATGAATTGTCCGGAATCTTGATTCGTTCCGACGAAAACCGTTTCTGGGTGAAGTAATGCTGGTCCGAGAATGATGGCTGCGGGAATCAGGTATAAACAGATCACAGAAACGTAAAAGACAACCGTCCAGGACCGAGATTTTATGCTGTAGGTCAATGCCTGCCCCCCACTTATTCTTGTAAAGTACAATCACGCTCCAGTTATTTGATGCCAGGAGCGTGGATAGCGTAGTTTGTGGTATTAGGCGCGCACCACTTAAAACCAATGCTTGGCGCATCGCCATCAGTGGTGTTCCTCTGCAGCAGGTTTGAAGGGACCGGTATGCCGTTCACTTCAACCGTCGTCTGCACAGGGTTTTTGGTGTAAAACGTGATGCCATGCAGGTCGTTTAAAGTAGGTACGTATCAACCGAACACCGGGTGTAAGTGCCAAAATTATCGACGTTCGATTGGTTTCCGTGATCGGTCCAGACTGTGAGCAGACCTCCGTTTTGCTGCAAAGTCGCGATGGCGCGTGCTGCGCCGCTCGCGTGAAACCGTTTGAGACTGGTTTACACGGCTGAACTCGCCGTAAGTGTGAAGCCTGTCGATCCACCCATCCTTGATGTACATGAAAACGAGTCCACGATGTCGAGGCCGAGTCCCATCGGTGTCATGCTCGTGGAATTGAGAAACTCATGTGCCAGGTTGAACTTGCTTAGAGTTTCGTGATCGGCATCCGATGATACCGCAAGCATTGCCTGAAAGGGAAACGGAAACTTCCGTATTCCGAGCACCGCTGGTGCCACGGAACTCACCGGCTGTCCTGCAGGTGTGCTTATTGTATCCTGGCCGAAGCCGCAACCAACTCAATAGACGGAGTGACCCCGTCGTTAGTTCCCGTGGGTACAGGTCGGCTCGTTACAGTACCCAGATCCGCTTCACTACACGCTGTCCAAATCCATGTATTCATACCGGATAATACGGGAAAGCGTCCGAGTACGGGCTGCCGTCAGTTTCGCACCGAACCGGAATTGAATACGGTGGGACAAATCGTGTCCGCCTTTGTTCAGACAGGTGAGGTGACAGCTGTGCGAATTTGGGTGCTAACCAACGAGTACGATCCATGGTTCATTGGGGGGTTAGGTGTAGTTGCGACGCAACTGTCTCGAGCGGTCCGCGACCTTGGTGAGGATGTAACTGTGATCGCCCGTGGGAAGGGTCCTCCCAGGCTTGCTCGCAATCACGCCATTCGTGTGTTGCGCATCCCGCGGCGCAAGCCGTTTTTTCATGAAGCGCGCCGCCGTTTTAACACAGAGCCGATTCTATTTGCTGCGCGGCGCCGGGCTGTGCCCTGGCCGGACCTGATTCACGTGCACAGTGTCGGCTTTGCGAACCTCGCGTTGCACATGCAGGAGTCGCGAAACATTCCAGTTGTCTACACCTGTCATTCGCTGATTTGCGATGAGCCCTGGTCCCCGCATCAGGCGATTATGAAGCGACGTCAGGAGCGCTTGCTCAGGAAAGCCGACCGCATTGTTGTGCCAAGCGAGTGGCAGCGGCAAGGCATTATGGCCCTCTATCCACAGTGTGCAGAGCGCATTCGCGTCATATCAAACGGGGTTGATCTGCCCGGCCAGGTCAACTGGCAGCATTCACTGCTCGTAGAACGACGCGCCCCCGGAACCCGATTGCTGTTTGTCGGGAGGCTCATCCCGCAGAAGGGCATCGAAGAGTTGCTGCAGAGCATCGCCGTATTGCGCCAACGCGGTTGGCCAGTGACCCTTGATGTTGTAGGTCGTGGAGGGATGCAGTACAAGGCTAGGCTTGTAGAACTAGCCGGGAGACTGCAAGTTTCTCAGCACGTGCGCTGGCTCGGCTTTCAACCGGCGCAAAGGATGGCTGACATCTACAGGGCGCATGACCTCGTGATCGTCCCAAGCCAGTTAGAGTCATTCGGACTTGTTGCGCTCGAAGCCATGGCCTGGGGGGTCCCGCTTGTCTCCACACAGTCGGGCGGTCTGTCTGATTTCATCGATTCGAATGTAGCGCACATTATTCCGAGTGTTGACCGATACGCTATTGCAGATGTTGTAGAGAACACGTTGCTGCACCCGGACGAAGTAGTCGAACGCGCCAAAGAGAGATA
>JAKAXI010000147.1 GCA_021816665.1 Bacillota bacterium
TTGTCTTTTTGCTCTGCCAGTCGATACAGGAGAAACGCATCTGTCACTGACAGGTTTTCTTCGCCGCGCACGAAGCTGTCAACTGCCCGCTGCAGATTCGAATCGCGGATGACAATGTTGCGCTTCAGATAGATCTCGCCTGTTACTTCCCCTTCTGGCGACGTGTACGAGGTCCCTTGCTCAGCGCCCGTCGCCGCGTAGAAAAGGCGAGCCACAGGCGCACGCCAGTCCACCACCAGCCGTTCCACGGTCCCTTCGGCTTCTACACCGCGTTTTCCAATGTAAAGTGGCGTTGGCTCCACTTCGCCAACTTCAGCAAAATCAATTCGACCAAAGTACGGCTCCCGCCTCGCGACGCGCAAGTCCCGCAGACGATCTCCACGCAGACGAGCTACAGCAACCGCTGCGACCTCGTCCGCCGTCTGTGCTTCCACATCGCTTGTGTCGCGATCACGGTCTTTGTCGTCTGCGTAGGCCTCGAGCCGAACCACTTGCCTGTCAATTTGCGCAAGGACGTCAGAGAGTCGTGTCCGTTCTTCCACCATCGGATCTTCCGTCGACAACTGCACATCCCCCCTGCTGCGAAAGCCTGCTGGCGGCTGTGTCACAGAAACTATATTTTACACGAATGGCCGTTACGCTGGTACCACATGTTTGATGGTCGCTCAAGGCTAGAAGACAGCGTAGCCGTGTGTGAACGACACGGTCAGGAGGCAGCCAAAGAGGGCAGACACGAACAGCACGCCGACAGCCACAACCCGCCGACTCGATAACGGCAGCCAAAACAACGGGCCCGCGAGCGCTGGCCAGCACATACAGAGCAACCGAAGCACCCCGGAAATCGGAGTGCTGGGCACAAACGATGTCAGTCCAATCAACACCCACGCACCGGCGAACAGGCCACTTTCCAGCGAACGCAGGGTAAGCCCGGCACGAGGCGCCCAGACGTTATCTGCGCGGGCAAACCAAAGCACATAAAGTACGTAAGTTACAGACAACAGTGTGGCAAACAGAGCCGCAAACGGCAACAAAGGTGCTTGCTGCAGGTGGAGGAACTGTTCGATGAGACTAAAGCCCGGAATGCGCCACGTGTGTCCCCATATTCTCTCCGCGTGGAACATCACGAACGGCGCATGAAAGCGCACGCCGAGATAGGCTGAAAAAGACGCCCAACCGGCAAGTGCCGAGAGTGTATACGTCAGGGCTCGCAGCCACTGGCGAAGGCGCAGATAGCGCAATCCAAAAATGATGACGAGAACTCCCAACTCGTGACTAAGTCCGGCGCCAAAAGCTGCGACGCAGGCGACCAGGTGATAATAAGGGGCTGCGTTCGCGTCGGTGATTGCACGGGAGATCGCGAACAAGCATAGGAGAGAAAAGAAAATCACGTAGATGTCGGAGTAAAGTGCCGAGTCAAAGACCATTGCCGGCGACAGCGCGCACAGTCCAACCGCAACGGAGGCTTCCCATGGCGACAACACGTTGCAAAACAGTCGATGGGCGATGACGAGCGCTGCCAACAACACGACATTCCCCACTGCGACCGCCAACATCGTGCCAAACGCGTGCACAACGAGCGGCACCAGAGGAAAAAACGCCGCTCCTTGAAGCGGTGCAATCGGTAACGGGTTCCCGCCCAAAGCGAGCGGAGCTTGGTCCGCCAGCGGAATGGCGTAGCCGTAATGGCCAAGTAACGAGTACCACACACCGTCCCACTGTACAAAGGCGTCAATAAAGGTGTGTGTCAGGTGGGTGTAAAACTTCGTTTGAGCCAACGGGACACGAGCAAGTACCGCGACGAGGAGCAAGTGGAGAGCAAACCAGACAAAGGGCGCCCACGGCTTAATTTGCCGTCTATCTGGCCTGTGGTTGTCCACGACATCCGTCACGAGTAAGCCATCAGCCTGAGGTGTGGTCAATGAGGAGGGCCCCTTTCCTCCTCATCTTTACCACGACGGTTCCTCAGATTCCTGCAACCTGCTGCTACAAGTTAAGGGATGCGCGCAAATATGGTTGCAACAAGTCTTCTGCCAACAATTGACCCGCTAGGCGGTGACCTGCGCGGTTTGGGTGTGCCCAGTCTGCAGAGTAGGGGCGATACGTTTGACCACGTGCCGTGAGTGCCGCTTGCATTTGCGAGAACAAATCGATGACATGTACGTGCTTGTCACGCACAGCGTAGAACTCCGCGTCACGGATTTCCGCTTGCATGTACTGGTGCTCAAGTGGCCAACCGTTAGTCGCCGACGCTTTGGTCACAGGTGGCGTGACGAGTAAAACGTCCGCACCTGCCTGTCTCGCCAAGGCAATCTCGTTTAGCATGGCCGCGTCATACGCAGACATGGGGGTATGTTGGTGCACA
This sequence comes from Bacillota bacterium, assembly GCA_021816665.1. Lineage (GTDB taxonomy): Bacteria > Bacillota > Bacilli > Alicyclobacillales > Alicyclobacillaceae > Alicyclobacillus_L. Next base: position 2,363 of record JAKAXI010000147.1, read on the forward strand.
TCGTTAAGGAGCCCCCAGGACAAGATAACGATATCCGGATGAACCGTGCGAACCCAACGCTGATATCGCGCCCACCCGATACCTACGGCTGTTTCGCCCGGTATCGTGTGGTCCGACACTTTAAACGCCTGGCCTGTCGCTGTGTGAACCGTTGTCAACGCTCTCTGCAGATAGCTGTCTCGATGCGGGTCTAACCAACCGTTTGCCGCTGAGCCCCCGACCAACAAGACCCGTCTCACAGGTAACACTGCCATGGCCGTGGCCGTGTGCGGCGGCACTGCAACCAGTGTGCCGAGTGCCACACTCAGAATGAGCAGGTTCTTTGTAAGCCGCATCAAACCACGGGTACGCGACAAGGTGAAGTCCCCTTTCAGAGTATCTTCGAGGTTTGTACTCTTGTTCGGTGTTCACCCGGTATTCACATGGTTGACAACAATGGGAGTGACAAAACTGGGCCGACCTCATCTATACGAAATTGACCTGATGCGCAGCTGTGTCATTCTCGGAGTGGTGTGCGTCCACTTGACGTCATACTTTTCTCAGTTCGCGCAGCCACTATCTGGGAGTCGAACAGCACTCGACATGTCGCTCGTCGTCCTGCACTACACGCGCGAAGTGTTTATGTTTATTACCGGACTCGTATTGTTTTATACGTATTACGACAGACCCCACCCTCCCGTACTCTCGTTCTGGCAGAAGCGCTTTAAACTCATCGTGATTCCGTATTTGGCGTGGAACATGATTTACGTTTTGTTCGAGGGCACCTACATTCGACACTTTGCCTGGAGTGTAGCCGACGTCTGGACAATGTTCTGGATGGGCGTCGTCAAAGGCAACCTGTTCTTCCTCTACTACTTGCTCGTCACGATGCAGTTTTACATCGTATTTCCACTGCTCTGGAAACTGTTGAAACGCTTCGAACAGCAGCAGATCCCGATTGTCGTCGCGAGTTTTGTCCTGCAGTTGCTGCTCATGGCAACCGAGGAGTATCTCGTGCCCAGGTGGCAGTCAAGTCCTGCACTCCCCACGTGGGTCCATGTTTTTCTCGGGTATGAGGACAGTTTCGTGCTGTCTTATCAGTTCTGGTTTATCGCCGGAGCTATCGCTGCCGTGCACTACACCGCCGTGAAGGCTTGGCTCCGCACGCACACGCGCGTTGTGCGGTGGGTGCTCGTTTGCGCGATTCTTGGCGCGTGGAGCTGGTTCGTGATTGCGCGCTGGGGGCTGCATCAGTCAGAGGCTGACCTGATTACTGTTCTACAGCCAGTGATGGTGCCATACAGCCTCATTGTCGGGGGGGCGTTCCTCACGCTTGGCATCATCTGGTCGGAACGGCGCGCAGGAGTTCCCGTATGGACCAAACTAATTCAGTTTTTTGGCGGGGCCTCTTTCGGCATTTTTCTCATTCACCCATTAGCACTTCACTTCGTCGAACAACTTGGTTACCGCTGGTACTTCCCAATGCCTCTACACTTGTTTGAACTCCCGCTCTCGATCGCGGCAGTCTATGTATCGTCAGGCATTGTAGCGCACTGGGTCGGCAAGGTGCCCGTTCTCAGCTACATTGTCGGAAAAAAGGTCTAAAATCTGGGCAAGTGCTACAACAGTTCCACTAAATTCGGGACAGTTTCTGCCAGACCCGGGACGAGTCGACGCTGCGATGCGAATTTGATAGCATCAACTTCATACGCAACAAGGAGGACAAACAAATGGTAGCACTCGATGCATTTTCGACGGCGCTCGGCATGACAATCGTACAAGTGGGCACTGGCGAGGCAACGGTCGCGATGACAGTTCGCGAGGACATGACAAACGTACACGGAACCCCCCACGGCGGCGCCATTTTCAGCCTGGCAGACAGCGCTTTGGCATTGGCGAGCAACTCTCATGGCACGGCAGCTGTGGCGCTCGACGTCTCCATTACCTACTGCAGGCCCGCCCCTATCGGAAGCACAGTGACAGCCCGCGCTGTGGAGGAAAACCTCACACGCAGCACGGGCCTCTACACCATCACCGTGACCGGGGCAGATGGAAAGCTCATTGCTACGGCGCGGGGGACAGTGTTCCGGACGGGTCAGCCTGTGCCGTCCCAGGTGTAAGGTAACTTTTCCACGCATCCAGGGAACGGAGCCCATCCCGAACTACGTTGCTCAACCACTCGTAGCCTTGCGCCGTGAGGTGAATCCCGTCAGGGCTCATGAGCGGCGCATCTTCCTGTGGTGCGCTCTGGTACTCCGTGCGCAAATTGATGAAATCCACTCCCAACTTGGCAATCAACCCCTGCAAAGCTTCATCGTAGTTGCGGTGCCATGGCTCAATTCCGCCACAGCAGGCGATCCAGTGCGCGATCTGCTTCCCGTACGTCTTGGCGATACTCATGTAGTAGCGCGCAGGGTCGGTCGGTAGCAACGTCAGGACCAGCGGTACTCCGCCCGCCTCACGGACGCGCTCGACGATTTTCGTCATGTTCTCTAAATATCGTTTCAGCGGAACGACAGCTACATGCTGCTCGTCAGGGGCTTTGGCTACCTCATCCCAGTGAAAGGTCGAGTCGTTGGCGCCAATCTCAATCACGACGACGTCCGGTTGAAGGGCAATGACGTCCTTCTCGAGGCGGCGGACGAGACCATCTGAATTGTCGTTAAAGACACCCCGGTTCACCACTTCAATAACTTCCTCTTTATCGGACCTGTCCACCCCTGCCTGCCCTGCCATCGATAGCCCTGCCTGCAGCAGTTTCGGGTATGTTTCGCGCAGGATGTGCAACCCGCCGTGAATCCAGGTAACGCCACGGGTGATACTGTCACCGACACACACGATCCGCATGTTGTCTATCGCTCCCATCCAGCTCTATACGGATCGATTGTACTCCTCTACTGCCGATAACGCCCGTGGTTGGCTACCGCTACTATGTTCACCAGCCCATCTATCATCATAACTTTGAATTTCGCCACAATTGCCAGCAAGCCAGGGACAGTGAGACTGTCAACGGACGGAAAACCAGTGCAGTTTTTAAAAATAGGAGTATAATCCTACTAATTGGTTAAAAAGTCCCGGAAGGGTGATCCCATGGCCCATATGCACCTTATGCCCCTCACGGAGACGCTGCAGGTTGTGAACGGCGCGCACATCCTCTACGTCTACGAAGACGACAATGCTTATCTAGACAATGCTGTGTCTTTTATCACCACAGGCATTGCCCAAGGTCAACACACGGTCTTCGTCGTCGATCAGCACATGTACGACCGCATCGTCAGGCAATTGGACCCGGACAACCGGCCCTATGTCCACTTTACCGAAGCAAACGAATTCTACCTCCAGCACGGAGATTTCGATTTTCGCCAAGTGCTCGACAACCTCCAAAGCACCGTCAAGCCCTTTGTCACCAGTGAACAGTCGATCCGCATGTGGGGTGAGGTTAAGCTCACTCCACCCCACCTTGCGACCCCCTTGGAT
>JAKAXI010000148.1 GCA_021816665.1 Bacillota bacterium
TTGAGGTCAAGTACAAAGGGAAGAGTATATCTGACGTCCTCGACATGACCATTCTGGATGCGCTCGAGTTCTTTGAGAATATCCCGCGCATTGCACGCAAGCTCCAGACGCTTGTGGACGTAGGGCTTGGTTACATGCACGTTGGTCAGCCCGCGACGACTTTGTCAGGCGGCGAAGCCCAGCGCATCAAGCTGGCGTCCGAACTGCATCGGCGCAGCACGGGGCGAACCTTGTACATCCTCGACGAGCCGACCACAGGCCTGCACGTTGCCGACATCGAGCGACTGTTGACAGTCTTGCACAGATTGGTCGAAGCAGGAGACACTGTGCTCGTCATTGAGCACAACCTCGATGTCATTAAAACGGCGGATCACCTGATTGACCTTGGGCCTGAAGGCGGCGAAGGCGGTGGACGCGTGATTGCCACGGGCACGCCAGAAGACGTTACAAAGGTGAAGGCGTCCTATACGGGTGCGTTCCTGAAGCCGATATTGGAGCGGGACAAGGCGCGCGCCCGCGGTGAGTACCGACCAGCCAGTCTTCCGGGCCGAGCAGACAAGGTGGAAGTGGTATTGAAACGGAGGACGGGTGCATGAAGACTGCGGGGATGTGGTGGGCGGACACGTTGGAGTCGTTTGCCGAAGCGTTTGCCATCCGCTATGACCTCGTACAGGAACGACACCCGGCGGTGCGTGACACAGGGGAGTGGTGGGTGCAAGGTGAGGTGTGGTGCGTTCAGCTCGATTCCTGGGCCCACGCATGCTGGCTCGATGCGGTCGACAATCCTGCCTGGCGCCGTGTCCTCACCATTTCTCTGCAAAATGCGAGTGCCGCGAGCACGAGACAGTTATCCTGGCGTCAAGTCGTGACCCGGCATTTCTCTGAGTTGGTTCACCATGCCCTCACGGACAACTGGCCGCAGGAACCGGACACGCACAAGCTGGGACTTCGTCTCATAACCCGGGAGTTAACGCCCCCGGGTTGCTTTGCGTGGCTGGAGTTCTCCAGTCAGTCTGCGGACGCACAAGAATTCAGAGCCCTCGTTGAGCAGGTCATCGACGCCTGGACAGAAGTGGTGTTTGTAGGTTGGACGGACCATCCTACTGGACTGCAGGCCGCCGTCCTGTTTTTGCAGACTGGACACCAAGATGGCGTGGATGACGAGGACTTTGATGAAGAGGATGGGTACGACCCGGAGGGTAGCGAAGGCCTAGCGGCGCAAGTTCCACTGAGGCCTTCTCCGCTTCGCCGTACCCTGTATCCGCTTCTCGATTCTCTGGAATCCGATGCGATGGTGCCGGTCAAGGCAACCGTTGGCGCGGCCGTTGCTGATGTGCATGACTGGGCTAATGGGCTTCACACACTAGCCGAGGCGTGGCGCGAACGGACTTGGTTCGGCCCCGGACAGTTGATATATGAGTGGGGACAGCAGCCGATTGCCTACCTCCTCTCTGGCCTCTCAAACGGGCAGATGAACCCTTTTCTACATATGGCGGCGAGGGGGACTACGGGCAGCATGATGTTGTCCCCCGACTTGGCGGATACCTTGCAAGGTGTCCTGGCAGCCAACCTCAACATCAGTGAAGCATCTCGGCTCTTGTATCTCCATCGGAATACCCTGATGAACCGCATCGACCGGATTCGATCGCAGACGGGTTACGACATCAGGCAGTTTAACGACGCGCTCGTCCTCTGGGTGGCGCAGGTCCTTCTTCGTCGCCAAGGCGACTCACTCCCGTCATCGAGTGATTAAATCGGGTCCCGCGATATGCCAAACGCGTCATGCAACCGACTGTGCAACCTGGCGTGCGATGTGCCCAACCATGTTGTGCAAAAACGTTGCACCTTGCCCCTCGTTGAATCAATGGGACGCGCGGTATACTGAGGTCAATTACAACGCGCTGGCAGCAGGGGACACGAGCCACGCGACGTGCTCACTGTATTGTTAAATCGCATCCAATACGTGGGTATGTTGATTGAGGAGGTTTTAGAGATGGCCAGAGTACAGTTAAACAGCATTTGGAAAAAGTACACGGGCGATGTCGTAGCCGTAAAGGACTTCAACCTTGACGTTCAAGATAAGGAATTTGTGGTCTTCGTCGGCCCTTCCGGTTGTGGTAAAACCACGACACTCCGCATGATTGCTGGGCTTGAGGACATCACCGCAGGTGACCTCTATATCGGCGAACGCCGCGTGAACGACGTTGCGCCAAAAGACCGCGATATCGCGATGGTGTTCCAGAACTACGCTCTGTACCCACACATGACGGTCTACCAAAACATGGCTTTCGGTCTGAAACTGAGGAAATTCTCCAAGGCTGAAATCGACAAGCGCGTCCGCGAGGCCGCAGACATTCTCGATATCGGACACCTGCTCGACAGAAAGCCAAAGGCACTGTCCGGTGGTCAAAGACAACGTGTCGCTTTGGGGCGCGCCATTGTCCGAGAACCGGCTGTGTTCCTGATGGACGAACCGCTGTCGAACCTCGACGCGAAACTGCGCGTACAAATGCGCGCTGAGATCCGCAAACTGCATCAGCGTATCCAGACCACGGTGGTTTACGTAACGCACGATCAGACGGAAGCCATGACCATGGGTGACCGCATTGTCGTGATGCGCGACGGTGTCATTCAACAGGCAGACACCCCGCAGCAGGTCTACAATTATCCAGCCAACATGTTTGTGGCAGGGTTTATCGGATCGCCAGCGATGAACTTCATTCGCGGTGAACTCATCGAAGAAGGCGGTGTCATCACGTTCCGGGCACCTGAGGTCTCCGTCCGCTTACAGGAAGGCCGCTATGCCGCACTGAAGGACGCTGGCGTGGTTGGGAAAGAAGTCGTGCTTGGTATCCGCCCAGAAGACATGCACAACGAGGAAATGTACCTCTCCACATATCCGGACGCAATCTTGAATGCACGCGTAGAAGTGGCTGAGAACATGGGCTCCGAAGTGTACATTCATATCAACGTCGGTGGACAATCGCTGGTTTCTCGTGTCAGCTCCCGTTATCACTACACGCCGGGCACGGAGTTGAAATTGGCTGTTGACCTGAACAAGGCCCACATCTTCAACGCAGAGACGGAAGAAACCATTCCGCATCACGTGGCGGAGGCGCAGGCTGTTCGATGAGTAAAGCCAGATCGGTCACCGTGGAAGAACTTATCCGCGGCTTGGGACTGACAGTGTTTACCCCTGACGCTGACTTGTCCCGTACCATTAATACCGTAGATATTAACCGGCCAGGGCTTGCCTTGGCCGGCTATCTGCGATATCACGCCGCGGAACGCATCCAGTTGCTCGGCCGTACGGAGTTGTCATTCTTCCGCGGCATGGACCCCAGGGAGCAGGCTCTGCGTGTGTTTGCCTTTTGTTCATACGAGCAGACCCCTTGCGTCATTGTCGCACGGGGCGACATGCCGCCTGAGACGTTACTCAAAGAAGCCCTGGCGCGGGGACTGCCAGTTCTCGGGTCAAACCAGGTCACGACGCGTGCCGCGGCCATCATCTCGAATTTCCTTGAAGAACGGTTAGCACCAGAAACGTTGGTTCACGGGGTACTCGTAGATGTTTACGGCATCGGCATTCTCATCACCGGATCGAGCGGAATCGGCAAGAGCGAGACAGCCCTCGAACTCATCAAACGCGGGCATCGGCTGGTCGCTGATGATGCGGTTGTCATCCGTCAAGTTTCGGATGAGAGCCTTGTCGGCAGTCCGCCGCCGTTGCTGCAGTACCTGCTTGAGATTCGCGGTGTTGGTGTCTTAAACGCCATGACCTTGTTTGGCGCTGGCGCGGTCCGGACCCACAAGAAGCTTGCGATGGTGATTCACCTTGAGGCGTGGAAGGACGACGTGGCCTACGACAGGCTTGGCATTGATGAGGAGACTGTTCGTATCCTTGATATGGACCTCCCCTCACTGACCATCCCGGTCCGGCCAGGCCGAAACCTCGCGGTCATCATTGAAGTGGCCGCGATGAACCACAGACTGAAGCGCATCGGCTTTAACGCTGCTCAGCAGTTCTCGGAGCAATTGGCGCACGCCATCGAGGAGCAAGACGACTGACCGTATGAGGGACTGACCAGGCAGTATGAGGAACATGTACGAGGGATTGACAGCATATGAAAAGAGGCTCAGGTCATGCTTCGGTGCCAAATCGGCACTGAGGCATGACCTGTTTGTCATCGTCTGAACACATCGGGATAGCGATTCCACAGCGCGTTAGTGCAAAAAAGAAGGTACGACGCGCTTCGAGTGCTCAGCTTAACTTACATCGCTTCCGGGGCTCGAAGGCCAAGAAGATTGAGGCAGTAGGCGATGAAAGCCCGGGTTGCATCTGTCAAACCGAGGCGGAACATCTTGTCAGACTCAGTCCCCGCTGACAAGATGGGCACGTCGTGATAGAAGCGGTTAAACGCGTGACAGACGTCCAGGACCAGTCGTGCAACGAGAGAGGGGTCCAGTTGGTCGATGGCCCGCTCAAACACCTCGTTGGCCTTGTTCATTTCGACGACCAAGCGCCATTCACTTGGATGCAACTCTCCGCTCGAGCCGTCGGCGTTGATGCCGGGGCCTGCGCTCGAGCCAACGGCGTCATTACCCATACCGTCATTGCCGATCACGATCGCCTCTACACTCGTTCCCTTTTCCCAGTCCGATCCCGCTTTGCGGAGCACACTGCATGCGCGTGCGTGTGTGTACTGTACATACGGCCCTGTTTCTCCGTCAAAGTTGAGTACATCTTCATAGCGGAAGTCGACCTCGTGCATACGGTAGTTTTTCAGGTCGTTGAACACCACTGCTCCGATGCCTACCGCTTCCGCGACATCACTCTTGTTCGGGAGACTTGGGTTTTTCTCCTCGATGATGCGCATGGCCTCTGCCACCGCTTTTTCCAGGACGTCCTCGAGGTAAATGATCTTCCCACGGCGGGTAGAGAGCCGCTCACCGTTGTATTTCATCATGCCAAAGGCAACGTGACGGCAGTCTTTTGCCCACTCCCTGCCCATCAACTCAAGGACTTTGAAGACTTGTTGGAAGTGCAAAGTTTGCTCGCCGCCGACAACGTAAATCAGATGGTTTCCGCCAAGGACATCGTGTCTGTAGATAGCCGCTGCCAAATCGCGGGTTGCGTAGATGGTAGCGCCGTCAGACTTACGAATAATGCAGGGGGGTAAGTCGTACGCTGACAGGTCCACAACCTCCGCGCCCTGGCTTTCAACAAGCAGCCCTTTTTCCCGCAACTCATCGACGACCGCATCCATCTTGTCGTTGTAAAAACTCTCGCCAAGGACGTACTCGTGGTGTATGCCAAGTCTGTCATACGTAGCTTGGAATGCCTTTAGACTCTCGTCGATGAACCACTGCCACAAAGCTCTCGCTTCTTCGTCGCCGTCCTCAAGACGCTTGAACCAGGCGCGGCCTTCATCTTCCAGGTTCGGATTCTTTTCAGCTTCCGCGTGAAAGCGCACGTACAGGGCCAACAGTTCACGCGTCGGGTTCTGCCTGACCGTTTCTTCGTCTCCCCACATGCGATACGCAGCAATGTTTTTGCCGAATTGTGTGCCCCAGTCGCCGAGGTGGTTGATGCCGATGACTGTCGATCCGTCTGCCCGCAAAAGGTTGGCAATCGCATGACCGATCATGGTAGAACGTAAATGCCCTACACCAAAGGGCTTTGCAATGTTTGGAGAGGAATAGTCAATCGCAAAAGAATCGCCTTTCTGGCGTTCTTCTGAGAAGAGAAAAAGTGGGTTACTGCGCAACGTCTGTATAACTTGGCGTGCAACGCCTGAATGAGACAAATAG
>JAKAXI010000149.1 GCA_021816665.1 Bacillota bacterium
TGACTTCTCAGTTTCCGAGGCAGTACAAGCTGTGACAACTGGCCGAGCCGTTCCTGAAGTTGCGCGCGAACAGGTAAAACAAGGCGTTTTTCAACCTCTGAGACGCCCAACGCTGCGCGACAGTTTTAAAATGGGCCTTGTATTTGGACTTGCGATGGGTTGCTTGGGCCTAATTCTATTTCATCAAATGCCCGCCATGGCCGGAGCTGCCGCAGCGACTCCAGTTGGTGCTGCTTGGCCAGGGAGTGCAGCCATGACTGGTTCCACCGTTGTGACGCCCGCCGTGAACGCTTATGCGCTCTCTGTCGGTCAATACCCGAACGACACTAGTGCACAGGCGGCACACAGCAAACTCGAGCACAGTGGAGTGGCGAGCGTGGTCTTCCCGGAAAGTCTTAGCCGCCGCACTTTGGTAGTGCAAATGGCAACACAAGCATCAGACTTGGCGACCGAGGCCAATGTTCTGCGACACCACAACATCCACCCGACGACGATCCACCTAGCGACTACAGTGCGGACGATCCCGACACTGTCATCGACTTCTCAGAAGGACGGAAGTCGCATCTCAAAGTGGCTTTCGGCAGAAGTTAGCGCAGCAAATACATTAATGGCCAGCTTGTCGGATGGCGAAACAGTGCGCGACGCGCAAATGGCGACCGAGAAAGCTTTGCAACTGCAACCGAGTGCTGCCGTGCTTGGGGCGACCGGATACGGAACGGCGCTTCAAGCTGTGGCGCAGAATGTCAAAAATGCAGAACAACAACTTTTGCAGCACCACACCGGACCAGCAGAGTTGGATGTGCTGTCAGCTTATAGTGCGCTTGCATCGATCAACTATCAATCGTGAGTCGAAATGACGAATGGTTGTCGAATTCACTCGCATTCCCCACAACTTTTTCACATTCCATACGCTATACTAAAAAGGCGGTTGCAGGTTTTTGTGCGCCAACTCGTCCAATAGAGTGTAATTTGGCCGCATCGCGTTTGCCGCCCTGTGTAAAACCCCCTATCGTGAGAGGCAGACTTCTATGAGGGGGCGTTGCACGTGGTTGTGCAAGGCGAAGAAGCTCCACGAGAACGACTGTTGCGTCAGGGTGCGCAGGCACTTCGCAGCGACGAGTTGCTTGCAGTTATTCTTCAGTCTGGCAGTCGGACAGTAAACGTCCACGACCTTTCGGCGCGTGTGATTCACGAGGTTGGCGGCGTTTACGGACTTCTGGAAGTGGAAACGGAAGAGTTAATGCGCATTCCTGGGATCGGTGCAGGAAAGGCGTTGCAGATTGCTGCTGCGGTAGAGCTCGGGCGACGGATCGCGCACAAACCAGTACAGACAAAGACACAAATCCGGTCTGCAGATGATGCCGCAGAGTATTATATGGATCGGTTGAGGCACCTTAAAAAGGAGCACTTTATCACACTGCACTTGGACACCAAACATCGGATTATCGGGGAAGACGTAACCTCGGTTGGGAGTTTGGATGCTTCCATCGTCCACCCGCGTGAAATATTCAAACTCGCAGTGAAGCGCAGCGCATCGGCGATTTTATGTCTGCACAATCACCCGAGCGGAGACCCGACCCCAAGTCCGGAAGACATTGCAGTGACGCGGCGGTTGACAGAGGCGGGTCGCCTCCTTGGTATTGACGTGCTTGACCACATCGTCGTGGGCGATGGCCAGTTTGTGAGTTTGAAGGCTCGTGGGGCGATGTCGTAAGCTATGGACAGACCTGTAGGTGCAGTGTATGTGAGAGGAGATTTCGTACATGTTTGCCGGTAGAGATATGGGTGTCGATCTCGGTACTGCTAACACTTTAGTCTACGTAAAGGGCCGCGGGATTGTGGTGCGTGAACCGTCAGTTGTCGCGATCCGAACGGATAACGGTAGCATTGAGGCCGTGGGCGAGCAGGCAAAACAGATGATTGGCAGAACACCTGGCAACATTGTTGCCGTGCGTCCGATGAAAGACGGTGTGATCGCCGACTTTCAAACGACGGCTACAATGCTTCGGTACTTCATTCGACAAGCGATGAAAAACAAATCCAACTGGTCTGGAAAACCACGCGTCATGATATGTGTGCCGTCTGGTATCACGGCCGTGGAGAAACGCGCCGTCGAAGATGCAGCCATTGAAGCTGGAGCAAAAGATGCACAGACGATTGAGGAACCTATGGCCGCAGCGATTGGGGCGGGTTTACCGGTGGGAGAACCCACGGGTAGCATGGTGGTTGATATCGGCGGTGGGACGACCGAAGTCGCCATTATTTCCTTAGGTGGCATCGTCACAAGCCGCTCTATTCGCGTCGCTGGAGATGAGATGGACGAGGCGATTATTCAATACATAAAGAAACAGTACAATTTGATGATTGGCGAGCGCACCGCGGAAGATATTAAAGTGACAATCGGAACCGCGGTCGCACCAGACGGTGATGACCCCACGGTGGATATCCGAGGGCGTGATCTCTTGACTGGGCTTCCTCGGACTTTCACGATCCACTCGTCTGAAATCAGCGCAGCGCTTGCAGATACGGTAGGTGCTATTCTCGACGCTGTGAAGGTGACTCTGGAAAAGTCTCCGCCAGAACTTGCCGCCGACATCATGGACCGCGGGATTGTCTTGACTGGCGGTGGTGCGTTGCTACGCAACCTGGATCGGATGCTGAGTGAAGAGACGGGAATGCCGGTCGTAGTTGCGGAGAACCCGCTCGATTGCGTTGCTGTGGGTACCGGCAAAGCGCTCGACAACTACGACGTCTACCGCAAGCGCAATGCGGTGTCGCGCAAAGCAAAACGAGGATAGCGGGGTGCCTGTCTCCGCGGTCAGGAGAGGGCCGATGGGCAGGTTAACAACCGTGTAAAGGATGTGGGGATGCGGGTGTCCCGAATACTTACCAGTCGGCGATTGTTCATTCTGTTGGCCAGCGTCATTGTCTTGATCATATTGGCCGGCGTGACTTTACAGTCTTCTGGCACTGCTGTGTGGCCTGAGAGTGTCGTCATGGACGTTGAGAATACAGTAGGTGGCTGGGTGTATCGGCCGATCAGCCAGTTAACAGGCTTTCTTGCAGGTTTACGTGACCTCCACCAAATGTATGTACAGAACGCTCAGTTAAAGTCTGAGATGCAAAATTACGGTCAATTGCGGAATCAACTGGCAGCGCAGCAGGAGGAAAACGCGCGCTTAGCACAAATGGTAGGATATAAAAACGGCAAAGGCAGTCAGTTTCAGCTGCAACCGGCTCACATTGTGGGGAGAACCCCGTCCAGTTGGACATCTGTCGTGACGATCGACGTCGGCACGGCAGACGGGGTGCAGACAAACATGCCGGTTGTCTCAACTGACGGTAGCTTGGTCGGGCGTGTGCAGATGACTGCGGCGCACAGCGCCAAGGTACTGCTTCTCACTGATACGCAGGTGGGTGACAGCGTTTCGGCCAAGGTCCAGGTTTCAGGTGCGGATCAGCCGTTCGGCGTAGTTTCGGGATCGACGTCAGTCGGTGGAGACCTCGAAATGAATTTTCTATCCCCGCTGGCAAATGTCGGTCCTGGCGACGTGGTCGTTACATCGGGTCTGAGTTCCAGCTTGTTTCCTGCCGGGATCGAAATTGGAACGGTTGTCAAGGTGCAACAAGGTGTGCAGGGCTTGACGCAGTCTGCTGTGATTAAACCCTCTGCAAACTTCCCGTACTTGGAAGATGTGTTTGTTGTGGAAGGGAAGGCCGGGAAGGCGGGCGTAAAGTGAGAAACGTCATCGCCTTTTTCGTTCTCTGGTTGGCACTGATTATTGAGTCGACGGTGTTTCAGATCCCGCCGATCTCTGCGATTCAGCCGAATTTGGTGCTCGTGGTCGTGGTCATGGTTGCGATGACGCGCGGCCCTCGGGCCGCCATGTTGCTTGGGGTACTGGTCGGCCTGATTCAGGATATTGAATTTGGTTCTTTCATTGGACTCAGCGCGTTTACGTACGGCGTAGTCGGGTACTTCGCTGCCGCCTCCTTCAGTCAGTTTTTGCACAGGAACGTATCCATCGCATTCCTCGTTACCATTGTGTTTACGTGGCTGCAGGTCTGGATCACGTTTGGATTAACCCGCCTGTTCGATGTCACTGGATTCTCATGGCAATCGGTCATGGCCGACTCCCTGTCGAAGATGATTCAAAACGGTATCGCACTGCTTATCCTCTACGCGCCACTGCATTTTGCATTTGCGGACAAACCAGGAAATCGCTACCGAAGCAAAGCCCCTGACTCCCTGTAATCCAGGGTCGCCTCCTGACCAAGCCAGTGCAGGAAATCGGACGTCTTATCGCGAAGTACCTTCCGGTCAGTCTATCTGCGAGATGACTCTTGCAGACATTGTTTAAGGGGCTTGTGCCCCTGCCGCACAGAGCGGCGTTCAGGAGGGAGCCAATTGGCGGTGAGGGTGAGACAGCCCGGACAGCCTCCGGTTGCGATCAAAGGAACAAGAGACGGGCTGCTGTTCTTACTGGATGAATTATGTCCCTTTGACGCGCTGCTTCTCCACCTTGACGAGATACTAGACGGTGAAGGGGCAGTCCTGTTTTCGGAGGGTGAGGTTGCTGTTTCCATTGATTTCGGGAACCGAACACTGAGCAATGCTGAGCATCGGCAATTGCTCGAGGTTTTTCTCAAACGCGAGAACTTTATGATTCGAGAGTTTGGCCCCCGCACGATGAGCAAACAGTCCGTCGTGCCAGAAGAGCGGCGTTTTAAACAATCTGTCGTTAAAGGTGTTGTGCGAAACGGGCAGTGTCTGACGTTTGACGGCGATGTAGTGTGGATTGGCGACGTCAATCCAGGGGGCACCATTGTTGCCTCTGGAGACATTTATATCTTCGGACGCCTGCGCGGAGTCGCGCACGCGGGTGCTTCTGGGCTGACGACCGCGGTCATTGCTGCCGCGGAATTTGCACCTCTGCAGTTACGGATCGCGGATGTCGTAAGTCGGGCACCCGAAACACAGCATGGTCGGTCCTCTGTCGCGTTTATGGAGTTTGCGTATGTCAAGGACGGCGTCATGGCCGTCGATAAACTCGCCTATCGCGCGAGTCTCGTCGGCGAATGACAGAGAGCAAAACCTGCAGTAGCGAGATAAGGTTTGGGAGGATTCATCGGGATGGGAACCGCGATTGTCATAACATCGGGCAAGGGCGGCGTGGGAAAGACAACTTCGACCGCCAATATTGGTACAGCGCTGGCGCTCCTCGGCAAGCGGGTCTGCTTGGTTGATGCCGACATCGGTCTACGGAACTTGGACGTCGTGCTGGGCTTGGAAAACCGCATTATTTTCGACATTGTGGATGTCGCGACGGGGGAGTGTCGCCTCGAACAGGCGTTAATCCGCGACAAGCGATTTGATCAACTTTTGTCGCTGCTACCTGCGTCACAGACTCGGGATAAGACTGCTCTGGCGCCTGACGCGGTTCGGGAGATTGTAGGTGCTTTGAAACAGTCTCACGACTTCGTCATTATTGACAGTCCCGCTGGTATCGAACATGGGTTTCAAGTCGCGATTGCAGGGGCCGACCGCGCGATTGTCGTGACAACGCCTGAAACACCAGCTGTGCGTGACGCAGACCGAGTGATTGGACTGTTGGAAGCCGCGCAGATTCATGCGCCTCAATTGGTCATCAACCGCATCCGTCCACAGATGGTCAAACGCGGGGAAATGCTCGACATTGACGAAATTATGCAGCTGTTGGCCATTGATTTGCTCGGAATTGTACCCGATGACGAAGCCATCATTCGAAATGCAAACCGAGGCGAACCGACAGTGATGAAGCCAGACA
>JAKAXI010000150.1 GCA_021816665.1 Bacillota bacterium
CGAGTGTGCTACGCCGGAAGTCCGGAACTTTGTTCGCGAAGAGTTGATGGCAGGCCTGCGCATGCACGAGCGGATCTCGGATTTGATGGTGCAAAAAGGCTGGCTGCATCCATACCAACCGGACGAACAGTTGCGGCTCGACCTTGTCACTGCACAGCGCACGTCGAACCTCGCGAAGTTGCCGCTGTTCAAAGACCGTTCGAAAGTGCTCGAAGCCTTTGACACAGCCCAGAAACCGGCCCGAGGGAGTGAACTGCAGTGAAGGCTGTGACGTATCAAGGAATGAAGCAGGTCGAGGTGAAAGAGGTGCCGGACCCGCGGATTGAGAAGCCCGATGACATGATTGTCAAGGTTACCAGTTCCGCGATTTGCGGCTCTGACCTGCATCTCATACACGGCATGATCCCGGGCCTCGAGCGCGACTATATCATCGGCCACGAGCCGATGGGGATCGTCGAAGAAGTTGGGCCTGAGGTGACGGCGGTCAAGAAGGGCGATCGCGTCATTATTCCGTTCAATGTCGCCTGCGGTGAGTGCTTCTACTGCAAGAACCACCTCGAGAGTCAGTGCGAGAACGCCAACCCGAACGAGGAGATGGGCGGATTTTTCGGCTACTCGCACACCACCGGCGGGTATCCGGGCGGTCAGGCAGAGTATCTGCGCGTGCCGTTTGCCAACTTCACGCACTTCCGCGTGCCGGACGACAGCGAGGTGGAAGACGAGAAACTTGCGCTCATCGCCGACGCCATGCCAACGGCGTACTGGAGTGCGGACAACGCGGGGATTCAGCCTGGGGACACGGTAGTCGTCCTTGGGTGCGGTCCGATTGGACTTCTCACGCAGAAGTTTGCTTGGTTAAAGGGCGCAAAGCGAGTGATCGCGGTCGACTATCTCCAGTATCGGCTCGATCACGCTGCGCTCACCAACCACGTCGAGACCGTCAACTTCGAGGCGCAGCAAGACACCGGCACTTACCTCAACGAGTTGACTGGGGGTGGGGCGGATGTCGTGATCGACTGCGTGGGGATGGACGGCAAGATGAGCCCAATTGAAGTGATTCAGTCAGCGATGAAGTTGCAGGGGGGGACCCTTGGGGCGATCGAGATCGCGGTGGAAGCGGTTCGACCTGGCGGCACTCTTCAAGTCACGGGCGTCTACGGCGCGCGGTACAACGGTTTTCCGCTCGGTCACATCATGAACCGCAACGTCAACATCCGCTCCGGGCAGGCTCCGGTCATCCACTACATGCCGCAGATGTACGAGCTAGTCGCCAGTGGCAAGGTCGATCCCGGCGATGTCATCACCCACGTCTTACCCCTGGAGCAAGCGGCTCACGGCTACGACATCTTCGACTCGCGCTCAGACGGGTGCATCAAAGTGGTGTTGAAGCCGCAGTAAGAGGCAAGGTATCGGCCTACGCACGGCGATCTGTGACTAGTCTGCGGCGAAACGTGCGGCTCAGGCGGGACCAAGTGGTCTTTGCGCGGGTCGGACGTCGCAGTCTATTCGTGGAGGTCGGAGGTCATGTGTGTTGTCGCCGTCGGTGGAATCTGTGACGCCATGCCCTCGATCAGGTGCAGCAGGCGCCGGCGCTCGCGCACTGGCATTTGCGAGAGCAGGAATCCGGGTTCGAGGTGAGGGATGTCTGTGCCATGGGTGCTGATGTCGAGGCCGGTTTCCTCATCGGCTGCGCTGACGCGAAGCGGGACGAATCGACCGATGACCTTCAGCGCGCCCCAGGTAGCGGCGAAGCCCCACGCACACACGGCGGCGACACCGAGCCCTTGTACGGCAAGCAGGTGCCAGCTGCCCGTTGTGACTAGGCCACCGCGAATGGCCAGCACACCGACCATCAAGGTGCCGAAAACGCCGTTGACGCCGTGGACGGCGATGGCGCCGACGGGATCGTCAATCCGAGCCTTTTCTACCCAGCCTGTCGCCCAAATCATCAGCATACCGGCCACCCCACCGATGAGGATCGCGGCCCACGGCGCCACAAAGGCGCACCCGGCGGTGATTGCGACGAGACCGGCCAAGACACCGTTAATGGTGGCGCCGACGTCCGCTTTGTCCGTGCGGAACATGCCGTACAGGAGTGCCGACGCACCGCCAGCTACGGAGGCCAACAGTGTATTCATCGCGATCGTGCCGATGGCGCTGTCCTGCGCATTCAAGGTGCTGCCAGCGTTGAAGCCGAACCAACCAAACCACAGCACGAAGGTGCCAATCGCAGCGAGTGGCAGGTTCGAGGGAGCAAACGAGACCGCGTTCCCGTGTTCATCGTACTTGCCACGTCGCGGACCGACGAGCGAAGCCGCCGCGATGCACGCGAATCCGGCCATGGCGTGAATGACCGCCGACCCGGCGAAGTCCTCCATGCCCAGTCTCGCCAACCAGCCGTTCGCGCCCCACACCCAGTGACCGGAGATGGGGTAGATCACGGCGACCATCACGATGATGTAGAGAATGTAGGCCTTGAAATTCATGCGCTCGGCAACTGCACCACTGACGATGCTCACGGCTGCGACTGCGAACGCAGTGTGGAACAGCCAGAATGCCGGATGTGGTATCGTTGTTGGCAGCGAGGTCAGGGCTCCTGTCAGGGCAAATCCGCTGGTTCCAATTATGCCGTTCCAATCTTTTCCAAACATGACCCCGAACCCGAGAAGGTAGTAGACGAGCGCACCGAAGATGAGGTCCGCAAACACCTTCATGATGATCGAGACTTGATTTTTTTGACGGACAAAGCCCGCTTCGAGGAGTGCAAAGCCACCCTCCATGAAAAAGATCATGGAAGCCGTCAGAACGACCCATACGGTATTTAGCCCGACGCTGAGTGACGGATGTGCCATCGCTCTCCCCTGCTTTCCGTGTCATCTATATGCACATTATAGATTGTGTGGCTGTGGTGACAATGGAATATGTCAGGTTTTATAACCTAAATATTCGGTGTAAGGGATTACATTTTTCATGTAGACGCTTTTATAGTGCGGACAAAAGCTGCACAGAAAAGACAAAGCAAGGTTCGATGCGAACGAGGGTTGTCGCGTGAACCACAATGCATGTCAGGAAAGTGAACATGAACTGGATTCAATTAGCATAGGCTGTAAGGGCAATGGATTCGCGGTTACGCACCCTCAGGTAAGGAGGAGGAGTGGATGGCATCTAGGCATGACACGTTGACTGTGACAGTACTGGGCTATTGGGGCACCTACCCGGGACCTGGTGAGGCGACGACAGGGTTTCTCGTTGAGCACGGCGACACCAAAATTCTGCTCGACTGCGGCTCTGGCGTGCTGGCACAACTGCTGCAATTGTGTGACGTCCAGGACCTATCGGCGGTTGTAGTGACGCACCATCACCATGATCACGTCGCTGACCTCGGGGTCTTGACCTACGCTGTTCTGTTGTCGCGACTGATGAAGACGCGCACGGAGAAGTTGCCCGCCTACATGCCACAGCCAGGCTCAGACATGAAGCAATCGCTTCTTGCGGAGCCACTGATTGACCTCCATGTGGTGGATGAACACTCGACGGTCGCGATCGGTGATGTGTTGGTTCGGTTCGTATGCACACAACATCCGGTGTACTGCTTGGCTGTGCGGATGGAAGTTGGCGGCAGGGTGTTTGTCTTCTCTGCCGATTCGGCGTGGGACCCGCAGAGCAGTGTAGCGGTCCGGCAGGGCTTGCCTGACTTGGCTCGCGGCGCAGACCTGTTTGTCTGTGAAGCGAGTATGTACAAAGGCCAGGAGTCAGACGCCAAAGGCGCAGGGCACATGACTGCACCGCAGGCAGGGTTGCTCGGGCGCGAGGCCGCCGTGCGTCGACTGGCGCTCACTCACTACCCACATTACGGGGAACATCGGGATCTCAAGATGCAGGCAGAGGCGACGTACAGAGGCCCTGTGGAGTTGCTCTCGACGCGACAAGTTTTGACCGTGTAAACTTTCATGATTGCCGGCGATGAGGGGATGACACGAAGGGCTACTCCGCAAAGGCATTTGCAATGCCTTGGGAGTAGCCCTGTGTGTTCAGGCCACTTGTACGACAACTTGGTCATTTTCAACGTTGACTGTGAGTTGTTTCACCTCAGGGTTGTCGAGCAACAGGTCCGAAATTTGGTCTTCTACCTGGTCTTGAAGCACTCTGCGCAGTGGCCGTGCGCCAAACGTTGCACTGTACCCCATCTCAGCTAGTTTTTGCTTTGCCTCGTCTGTCAAAATGAGCGTCACGTCTCGCTCGCTGAGGCCGTCCTGCAGTTCTTTCACCATCGTGTCGACGATGCGGACCATGTCAGCCTGTGCAAGAGAGTTGAACTCAATGACGGCGTCAAACCGGTTCAGAAACTCTGGCTTAAAGAACGCGCCGAGTGACGCCAAGTGGTTTTGCGTTTGGCTTGCGATTTCATCGACACCGAATCCAACTGTGACCTTGCGCTCCATGACACCCGCGTTGCTCGTCATGATGAGGACCGTGTCTTTGAAGCTCACCGTCCGTCCTTGACTGTCGGTCAGTCTGCCGTCTTCCATGATCTGCAAGAACATGTGCTGTACGTCCGGGTGAGCCTTTTCGATTTCATCCAACAAAATCAAGCTGTACGGGTTCCGCCGCACTTGTTCCGTCAGTTGTCCCGCTTCGTCATAACCGACGTATCCCGGAGGGGACCCGATCAGCTTTGAGACCGAGTGTTTCTCCATGTACTCACTCATATCGAGGCGGATCATGGAGTCTTTCGTGCCAAACAGCTCTTCGGCGAGGCACTTGGCGAGTTCTGTCTTGCCAACACCGGTCGGTCCCACGAACAAGAAGGAGCCAATTGGACGACGAGCAGATTTGAGACCTGCACGACTCCGCCGGATTGCTTTGGCCACTTTTTTCACAGCCTCTTGTTGGCCAATCACTTTGTTGGCCAGGCGGTTTTCCAGGTCTTTTAGTTTGGCCTGTTCAGCTTCCTGAAGTTTTTGCACTGGAATTCCAGTCTTCTCCTCAATGATTTGCTGAATGTCGGCCAGTGTCACTTCGGTTTTTCCGCGCACCTTGTCAGTTGTTTGAATCTCGGCTTGCAGACGCGTTTCTTCGTCGCGCAACTTTGCTGCAAGTTCGTAGTTCTCAGTCTTGGTCGCTTGTTCTTTTTGACGTCTGACTTGTACGAGGCGCGCTTCCAAGTCAGACGTGTCGTGAGTGTCTTCGCGTAAGTTCACTTTCGATCCCGCTTCATCCATCAAGTCAATCGCTTTATCTGGCAGATAGCGGTCTTGGATATACCGACTCGACAAAGTGACACAGGCGCGAATCGCTTCGTCTGTATAAGAGACCTTGTGGAATGATTCGTACTGTGACTGAATGCCTTGTAAAATGGTGACCGCTTCGTCGACGGACGGCTCGTTGACCATGACAGGTTGGAAACGGCGTTCGAGCGCTGCATCTTTCTCAATGACTCGGTATTCCTTTAACGTGGTCGCACCAATTACTTGCAAATCGCCCCGAGCAAGTGCAGGTTTGAGAATGTTTCCTGCATCCATCGAACCTTGGGCCGATCCAGCACCGACCAGCAAGTGAATTTCGTCGATGAAGAGGATGACGTCGGGACGCTTGTTAAGTTCAGCGATCAAACTCCTCATGCGCTCTTCAAACTGTCCGCGGATCCCGGTGTCTGCGACGAGCGATGCCACGTCGAGACTGTAGATCTGCTTGTGTTGCAACTTGGATGGAACTTCCCCCTCGGCAATTTTCAAAGCAAGACCTTCTGACATCGCAACTTTCGCCCC
>JAKAXI010000151.1 GCA_021816665.1 Bacillota bacterium
ATCAAACTCGTACCGCGGCGCGCGGAGAAAACACTCTAGTCGTTTAACCCTTTGCCCTCGAAAATTCGTGGTACACACTTTTCAATCCTTGATACCCGAGTTTTCGACTGTTTGGGCTGAGAAAAGTAGAGCATGTACGCTCGTTGCCTTCCTGGTGTCAATGTTTCAAAGGCGGCTTTTAACGCTGGCATCTCAGCAAACTTGTCGTTCAGTTCCTGTGGAATTGTGAACTCTGCTGTCTTCTTGAGGTTGACTTGTAATCCGGATTTTTCTATTTCAACCGCCTCGGCGATATACGCGGCCAAGACATCTTCCATGTCCGTTATCTCCTGGACGTTGGTGAATCGAATTTGGCGCGCGGCCTGCACATTCTCTGTTTGTTGAATCAGAATCCCTACGGGGTCCTGCATTAAGGCACCTTTATGGAACAGCAGAGCGCAATACTCTTTGAAGCCGTGGATTAAAACTACGTTTTTGTTTTCAAATGTGTAACAAGGATGCATCCACTTAAATTCTTCGGTCAATCCAGAGTCTAGAGCGATCCTTCTCAACTTCTCGTATTCGTTCCTCCAGGTTTTGGACTTTCGTAAAAATTCGTCAACCTTAGGATTGGTTATGTTATCTGTCATTCAGATTTGACCCCCTCTGTTTGAGTTTGGTGTATACGAAAAGCGAGGTTCTTTGCTCACGGCAGATATGGCCAAAGTGGCGCTAAAGGTCTCATGAAAAGCTGCAACCGGCTAGTTTCCTAGCTATCATCCCGTCCATCGGCGCAAGCATTCTCGAGCCTACGTAGCAGAAGAGGAGCGACAGGCGGAAGCTGTGGCTCCTAAGCAGGCACCACCGCACTATGAATCCCTGATTACTAGTAAAACGCTGCTAACGATGAAAGCTGCTCCGATCCAAAACGACCAGCCAATGGCTTCGCCGAGAATCAGCCACCCAAGCAGTGTGCCTGTAAGCGGTTGAAAGAAGAAAAACAATCCTCCAGATGACGCATCGACCAGTTGCAATCCCTGATTCCACAGAAAAAACGCACCAGCTGTAGAGACTACGCCGATGTAGAGAAGTCCAGCCCACATGCTCGGACGTAGCCACACTCCCAGTGACGCGTGCATCACCTGCGGAACAGCGACAGGGGAAATACACAGCGTTGCAACCGCGATGGCGTACATGGTCACCGTTACCTGCGAATAGTCTCGTGGAATGCGCTTTATTAACACAGACATTAAGGCCCAGGCGAGTGCGGCAACGACCAGGATCACTCCGCCAAGTTTGTACGAGGGACTTAACCCGCCGATGCCAACAATCATGAGAACGCCTGCAGTGGCTAGCATAACAGAAGCCGCGCGGTGAACGGTGATTTTTTCAGCCAGCAACAGACGGGCGAACACTACCATAAAGGCAGGTGTTGCCGATGTGATCATGGCGCCCATTTGTGCCGTTGAAAGCTTTGTGCCGAGAAACTGCGTCCAAATGGACACCGCATAGCCAATAACGCCAACAGTAGCCACAAGGGGCAGATGCCTCCACCGAATTCTCCAAGATTGCCCGGTTGCGGCCACGGAAATTGCTAGTGCAGCTAGGGCGACTAGATAACGGAGCCAGACAAGTTCCATCGGCTGAACAGTTGTCAGCATGACTTTGCTTACGACATACATGCCACCCCAAATGTTTGCAGCAAGTGCCATAGACAGGCTGCCTACATAGCGTGAATTCATCCATACCCCTCCGTCGCATGAGGACTTCGTGAGGCTATTGGCGAAGGGAGAACAGTCTGGTTCCTTCGCTCAGTGACGAGGAGAGGATGGAACGTCATTCTCAAACAGTGAGTGAAACATCATCTCGCCCGCTTCCATGTCTGCAAAGAATGTTCAGTCAAAACTATTATGATCCAAGTCCATGAGTTTAGAAAGGTGGGGACAGAACAAGGGGAAAGCCAGCTACAAACGCCAGAGAGCCAAAGGTTATCCTTCGGCTCTCTGTTCACTTGCGATTAGCCGTCAGTCTCAGACAGATCGGCTTCAGCATTTTGAAGTTGCTCCGGTAACCCCTCCTTCAGGGAGCATGGTCCACAGTGCTGAACTTCTTCTCTAGTGTGGACCTTGCTGAAATCTATATTCCGCTTGTTTGCTACGGCTTTCCCGATGCGCTACCATCAGTGTTTGGGGAAAGTTTCCGGTTCGCCCCGTTCAGCTGTGAAACGTCGAGCCGGCGAAGAGGACAACGAGAAAAGTCTCATATTGCGAACGAAGGGGGCGCGTCAAACTTGGCAGAACTACCACAGGAACCGTCATTGCGCCCCGTAAACCTGACAGTCGAGGCCGTCCGCGCACAAGTTGCCTCGCGGCGAACTTGGTTGCTGATCACGGTTGCACTCGGTGCACTTCTAAACCCACTTAATTCCTCGATGATCTCCGTTGCAGTCGCACGGCTTCAGCATGTATTTCACCTGACGTTTGCCGACGCGTCGTGGATCATCTCCACCTATTATCTTGCCAGCGCGATCTCTCAGCCGGTGATGGGGAAAGTGGCCGACCGAATCGGGCGCAAGAAGGTATTTTTGATCGGCCTCGTACTCGCTGCGCTGTCCTCGGCGGCGGCGCCCTTTGCCCCCACTTTCGCCTGGCTCATCGCGCTGCGCTTAATTCAGTCTGTTGGCAGTGGAGCGATCTATCCAGCTGGGATGGCCATTGTTCGCCATTGGATCACGGAGCGCCAAGCGTCGGCTCTCGCCCTTCTCGCCGCTTTTTCCTCCGGCGCCGCAGCGTTTGGTCCATCCATTGGCGGCTTTCTCATTAGCTGGGCGGATTGGCAGTCCATCTTTTTCGTCAACTTTCCGTTCATCATCGTCTCGTTTGTGCTTGGCGCGTGGCTGCTGCCCGCCGACCGCTTTGACGCGATCACGCACCCGGCGCAGACGGGGACGCCTCGCGCGGGTAGCCGTGGGCAACTCGTTGGGAGTTTTCTGCGCGACCTCGACCTGCCTGGTATCGGGGCGTTTGCGGCGACCGTGGTCCTGATGCTGGTGTTCCTTTTGTCGCTCTCGCGTCAACCCATTTGGTGGACCGGTGCCGCGAGCGTCGCTTTGCTCGCGTTCTTCCTGTGGCGTGAACTCAGCACCGCAAAGCCGTTTATCAACCTGCGCGTGTTTCGCACGAATATCGCGTTTACTTGGGTGGAAATCCAATTCGTCACGGTCAACTTGATCTTCTACTCAATCTTCTTCGGGATCCCGGAATACCTCCAGCAGAGTCGCGGTCTTTCGTCACAGACGACTGGCCTGGTCATGCTCTGTCTCGCGGGTTCGAGTATCCTCGTCACGCCGATAACTGGACGCTGGGTCGAGAAGTCCGGTTCGCGACCGCCGCTTTTACTGGCAGGGCTCTGTCTCACAGTCGGGTCTTTGTTGTTCCTCACGTGGGGGCCGCACACACCGCTCATTTGGCTCGCGGTCGTGCTATTTGTGCTTGGTCTGAGTAACGGCCTCAACAACATTGGGTTGCAGACCGCACTGTTCGCAGCCGTACCCCAGAACGTGATTGGGGTGGCTTCTGGATTGTTTATGACAGCGCGTTACCTTGGCACCATTCTCTCGACCGTGCTTCTCGGTTTCCTCTTCCGCGGTGCAATCGGACTTGGCGAGGTCCATCACCTCTCCGTCGGACTTGCCATCCTCGGACTCCTCGTGATCGTGATGTGCCTCCGTCTGCCAAAGGGGCCACACAAGGTTCAGGCACAATAAAACGGGCTGTCTGGGTGGGGGACGGTCCCCGCCACAGCAGCCCGTACTTCTGAAACTCCGACATGCGGCGCCTAGATGGGGCGCCTGTGACGCTGTGCTACTCCACGACCAACTCTTCGCGGCGGGCGCGGCGCTTTGCACGGATCATCTCGCGGTCGGAGACGAACGGCCAGAAGTGACCCCAGTTGAACACGGATGCGCTGGCGGGCACGAAGAACCCGAGAATCACAGCAAAGTAGATCAGGAGTCCAACGACAATCGCGAGACCAATCTCGACCAAGGACGACACCCCGGCAGACATCATCGACCCGAATGTGCCAGCCATGATGAGCGCGGCGGAGAAGATCACGTTCCCCATGTGCCCCATCGCTTTGACCATGGCGCGGCGTGGAGTCATTCCGCTCGCCATCTCCTCTTCGAATCGCGACATCAGGAAGATACAGTAGTCGACGCCGAGTGCGACCAGCAGCAGGAAGACGAAGAAGGGAACTGGCCAACTGATCCCTGGCTTGTGCAGGATGTGAAGTGTGACGGTCTGTAACAGACCCATGGTGATGAAGTATGTCCCGGCGAGAGACAAGATCACGTACATCGGCGTCAGAATGGAGCGCAGCATCAAGACCAGCAAGATGAAGATCGTGCTCAGAATCAACACGACAGCGAGGTGAAAGTCCTGCGTCGAGAGACTGTTCAGTTCCGCCTGAGTCGGTGTGGTGCCAGTTGCGTACAACTGACCATGTGATATCGGACTTGTCGCTAAGGCGTGTTGCGCAGCTTGCATGATGCCAGGAATGTCACTGATCGCCTTCGTAGAATACGGGTTGGCGTTCAACACAATCGTGAACTTTGCCGTGTGACCGTTCGGTGAAATGTAGGCGTTCATGGCCTGCAACAAGCTCTGGTTGGACGACACAGTGGATGCTGGAATGTAAAACCCAGGATTGCCATGTTTGGACGCCTGCCCGGAAGCTTGTAGGAACTGTTTGACTTGGCCGACGCCGTGGTTGACCTGTCCGATCCCGCTCACAGCCTGATTGAGACCTGGCGACATGATCCCGAGCGAAGAAGTCAGCGTTTCGATGCCGCCTGTGACCTGGCTGCTACCGCTGCTGACTGCTGCGGCCCCCTTCGACAACTTCTCAGCGTTCGTCGCAATCGAAGACGCGCCAGACGCCACTTGCTGGGATCCGTTGGAAAGTTGACGACTGCCTGTTGCAAGCTTCGATGCACCAGAAGCGGCCTGGTTCAGGCCTTGATTCAGTTGACTGGAACCGCTCTGGAGTTTGGAGAGGCCGCTCGACAACTGGCTTGCCCCTTGACTCGCGTGTTCGGCTGCAGACGAAACCTGCGCTGTGCCTTGACTGTCGGCTTGCGCGAGGTGGGTGATGACCGCCCACTGTGGGTTGTTCGTGGTATCTGGGTGGGTTTGCGCCCACGCCGCAATTGCGTTTGCAAGCGAAGAGGCAGCTTGGGCAGCCTGTTGACTGCCTTGTGCCAGTTGACCGACGCCGGCGGCTAGCTGGTTTGCGGCTTGGGCGGACTGGCTGACCCCGGAAGCGACCTGCGCCGAACCTTGATTCACTTGCTGCAGAGCAGTTGCCAATGCTTGCAAGTTGTTTGTCAGCAGAGACGTGCCGTGTGCAGTCTGCGCCGCTCCTGAGGAGAGTTTCCCGGCGCCCTTCGACAACTGACCGAGTCCGCTCGCGACTTGGCTTGCGCCACTTGTCACTTGCTTC
Organism: Bacillota bacterium; assembly: GCA_021816665.1. Classification (GTDB taxonomy): domain Bacteria; phylum Bacillota; class Bacilli; order Alicyclobacillales; family Alicyclobacillaceae; genus Alicyclobacillus_L. Next base: position 5,482 of record JAKAXI010000151.1, read on the forward strand.
GACCCGTTTGTCAGTTGGCTTGCGCCACCGCCGCCAGAGGAGAGTTTCCCGCCGGCCTGTGCGAGGCCAGACTGTAGTTTGGAAAGTCCTGCTTGAGCTTTCGCGAGTCCGCTTGCAGCCTGCTGGTTTTGGTTCGCCAGTTGGAAAGTCGTGACGACTTTTCCCACCGGTCGCGTGGCGCTCTCCACTTCGTGAATGGAGCTTTGTTTTGCGAGTGCCTGCGAGATGTTTTCAATTGTCGTCAAGCCTGCTGGTGTTCGCAGATTGGC
>JAKAXI010000152.1 GCA_021816665.1 Bacillota bacterium
TCAGACCATAGCCACCATTTTTTGTGCTGCGTCCGCGAGTGAGTCAGCGGCGACGATGTTTAGGCCGGATTCCCCAAGAATCTTTTTGCCAAGGTCTACATTTGTGCCTTCCAGCCGAACCACGAGCGGCTTGTTCAGGCCGATCTGACGCGCAGCCGCTACAACGCCGTTGGCAATGACATCGCATTTCATGATGCCGCCGAAGATATTGACGAGAATTCCCTGTACTTTCTCGTCCGAGAGGATGATTTTAAACGCTTCTGTGACTTTCTCTTCCGACGCCCCGCCGCCGACATCCAGGAAGTTGGCCGGCGCGCCGCCATAGTACTTGATCGTATCCATCGTCGCCATTGCAAGGCCAGCGCCGTTCACCATGCAACCGATGTTCCCATCGAGAGCGATATAACTCAGGTCGTACTTCGATGCCTCAATCTCCTTCGGATCCTCTTCCTCCAAGTCGCGCAATTCCTGAATGTCCGGGTGGCGATACAAGGCGTTGTCATCGAAGTTCAGCTTCGCATCAAGTGCCATGACGTCGCCCTCGCCCGTCACAACGAGCGGGTTAATCTCGGCAATCGAGCAGTCTTTGGCGATAAAACACGTATAAAGTCCAGTCATGAATTTTACAGCTTTGTTCACGAGTTTGTCAGGAATTTGGATTGAGAATGCCAGTCTGCGCGCTTGAAACGGCAACAGTCCAACAGCGGGGTCAATTACTTCGCGGAAGATTTTTTCTGGGGTCTTGGCAGCAACTTCTTCAATCTCCATGCCGCCCTCCGCTGACGCCATCATGACGACTCGTCCGAGCGCGCGATCTAGCACAAGCCCTATGTAGTACTCTTTCTGGATGTTCGTCAACTGCTCAATCAAAAGCCGTTTGACAACTTTCCCCTGCGGCCCGGTTTGGTGGGTCACGAGCGTCTTGCCGAGCAACTCACGCGCGTGTGTCTCAACTTCGTCCAAAGACTTCGCCAGCTTGACGCCGCCTGCTTTACCGCGGCCGCCCGCATGGATCTGTGCTTTTACCACACCTTGTCCACCGAGTCCCTTGGCCACTTCCAGCGCTTCTTCCACACTGAAGGCGACCTTTCCCTGGGGCACAGCGACGCCGTACTCTGCTAGTACGGACTTGGCTTGATACTCGTGAATATTCATCCGCTGATTCCTCCCTCACCTGCGTTGTACCGGACAGGCAAAACTCGGGACCCACCGCGAGCGATGCGTCCGGGGCACGGAAATCCACTCCTTTGTCAGAAAACGCAAGGCAGGGACTGGCTGTCCAGTCCCCTGAAACAGGTCCTCTATTAAGATAGAACACCAGGCTGTGATTTACAACTTACAGAAAAACTTGAGCTGCAGCTGAAACTTTGACACTTGCGACTAACGAGGAAGTTGCACGTAGAGGACAAAGGCCGCGACAAACGACACCGCCATCGCTAAGACATCCACAGTCAGCAACAAGCGCGCGTATCTGCGGCCTAGGGCAAACAGGATGGATCCCAAGGCTGCGCTGAGGACGGCAAACAGCCATGCCAGCAAGATGCTGTTGACTTGACCTGCAAAAGGGATACATCCGATGAGGGCAGAGACGGCGGCAGCAGCCGACAAGCAGGCCGTCAGCCATACCAAAGCGTCAAACCGCGACCTCTTTTGACGGAAGCGATCGGAGCGACGCTTTGCTTTCCACGCGCGCATATCAATCACACGACCCTTCTCGGTCGCGTTCCCCTGATCCCGTCGAGTACGCTGCGACGTCCCCTTCGACCCCTGCACGCTTGTTCCTCCCGTCCCGGAAGATATGCCCTTTCCTATCGTCGTTCCGTCGTACTCTGATGGTACCGTCACATGCCTCAATCTGCAATACACTCATGTTCCAAGAATGTGTTTGCGGCCATTTTTTCTGCACGCTAGTCGTTCTGAACACAAGCTCATACTTTGCGTCATCGCACGCCTTGAGTGGTCGTGTTATACCGAGATCGCGGACGTAACTGGCAGAGGTACCCGCGCGCCGCTGAGATTCTATCTGTGAACAGAAGGTGAGCCTGCACATGCTTGGAACCGCACACGGAGCCGTACTAGAAGGGATGGATGCGACGGTCGTGCTCGTCGAAGCAGACGTCACCGCCGGTATTCCGCAATTTCAGATTGTCGGCTTGCCGGATTCCGCAGTGAGCGAGTCGAAACTTCGCATTCGCTCTGCTATCAGGAACGCCGGGCTGCAGTTCCCGAGTCAACGCATCACTGTCAATCTCTCTCCAGCGAGTGTCCGCAAGCGCGGCCCCGGCCTCGACTTGGCCATCGCGATCGCAATTCTGCGTGCATCTGGCCAACTTCCCGCCGATTTGGAGCAGCGCAAGCACGGAACAACACCTGTCATTCTCGGCTTCTGCGCGGAACTCAGCCTCTCCGGTCAACTTGTCCCAATTGGTGCACTAGTGAATCTCGCTTTGGCGCTTCGCCAACACGGACGTGTCGAGATGTGCGTCAGTACAAGCCAAGTCAACCGCTGTGTTGCTTTGCCGAACGTCGAGTACTACCCATTTGACTCGCTTCGATCCGTTGTTCAGGCGCTGTCGGCCAAGTCATCCTGGCCAGTTCCCGTTCACTTTGCCACGGACCCATTTTCACCATCAAGCGAGGAGGCTACAATCAACGTAGATATGGCTGAAGTCGAAGGCATGGCAGAGGTCAAACGAGCACTCAGCATTGCAGCTGCAGGAGGTCTACACGCTCTGCTCGTAGGTCCACCCGGTTGTGGCAAAACAATGCTGGCCGAACGAATGACCACTATCCTCCCTGAGCTTGACGATGAGTCTGCCCTTGAGGTGTATGCCATTCATCAAGCCGCGCAAATGCCTACTCCTCCGTCGCGCACGCCGCCTCTGCGCAGTCCTCATCACAGCGTCACGGCCGCTGGTCTGATCGGCGGAGGGTATCCGCCGCTCCCAGGTGAAGCCACCCTTGCTCACCACGGGGTACTGCTGCTTGATGAAATGGCTGAGTTTGACAGAACTGCGCTCAACACGCTGCGAGAGCCTCTCGTGAACCATCACGTCAGGCTTGCGCGAGCTGGAAAAACGATGACACTCCCCGCGGACTTTCTTCTTCTTGGCACCATGAACCCTTGTCCCTGCGGCGCTCGGGGGTTTGGTGAGTGTCGTTGTGCGGAGCGAGAGGTCGCACGGTACTGGTCTCGCTTGTCCGGCCCACTGCTAGACCGGATCGACTTGCTCGTCGTCGTATCACCGACAGCGCCGTCACTCACACGCAAATCCGAAGAGTCCTCCGCTTCCATGCGGAAGCGCGTATCCGACGCGCGAGCACTGCTCTCGACTGGGGGTGGAAAGCGGCCGCAGACACGCCCCTCGTTTCACCCAGAGCCTTTGCTGATCTCCGACAGACCCCTTCAACTCCTGACAGAATCCGCGCGTCAACTGCGCCTGTCGCAGCGAGCTAGCGCGTCTGTCCGACGCATTGCGTCGGCGATTGCAGCACTCGACGGCCGTACGCACGTGATGACGGCGGACGTGCAAGAGGCTCTTGGCCTGCGAGCCGTTCCACTTCCCAGTTCTTCACACAGTTGGTAGTTCGACATACCTGCGAGAAGTGGCTAGAGACCGAGGTTGCGGATGTGATCAAACGAAGTTACTTGACCGAAGCGCACGTAAACGACCACTGCGTCGATGCGCAACGGGTGTGCGTCTGTGCGATGCAAGTAGTTTAGGAGAAATGGAACGAGTCGCTGCAGTTGCTGAGCTTTCGCGCCTGCGATCGACTCTGCAGGCGACCCAAAGGCGGGTCCGCTTCGGCTTCGCACTTCCACGACCACTAGCACGCCTCTGTCCTGTGCGACAATGTCGAGTTCCCCGACGCGACAGCGCCAGTTTCGTTCCAGCACCGCCCAACCGAGGGTCCGCGTCAAGTACTGAAATGCGAATTCCTCAGCGATTCGCCCCGTTTCCTGCCGGGTCAAAGTCGCCATCATGAACCGGCCCGAAGATTTTCCCGCACTGGTGCAAACGACCTCCTGTGGTGTGGAGAGGGTCCGACCTGAGTGAGCGCCAAGAGGTGCTCCGCTGTGCCATAACCCGCGTTTCTCTCAAAACCGTACTGCGGGTACGCCGCAGCGATCTCAGACATCATTTGATCCCGGCGAACCTTGGCAACAACTGATGCCGCCGCAATGGAAAGGCATTTCGCATCACCGTCCACCACAGGTACAGACGGCAGGCCCGTCCCTGGAAAAAGAGGTGGGTACGGCCCGTCCACGAGCGCCAGGGGCAGGGGAAACGCAAGGCCCTCGAGCGCCCGGGCCATGGCGATTCGAGACGCACTGAGGATGTTGTGCTGATCAATTTCAGCGACGCTTGCGACACCGATGGCAACCGCCTGTGCATGTTCAAAGATCACCTCTGCCAGGGACTCCCGTCTAGCCTTCGTTAGTTGCTTGGAATCTCGCACGCCAGACAGCACTTTCCAGTCGAAACCGAGCACAACGGCGGCCGCGACGACAGGTCCGGCCAAGCAACCGCGGCCAACCTCATCCACTCCCGCACAGATGACAGCCCCGTGCCCTTCAACAAGTTGCCGTTCATATTCCCAAAGTGTCTGCGCATGCGCCAACTCGCGTGCCTGTCTCTGCGACGTCACACCATCAACCGCCCTTAGCCAAACAAAGTCTGTTGTCCTCAGTTTACCGGGCCACTGACCACCCTCGCTAGATCAACTTTGTATACTTTCATCGTCATTAGGCGGAGTCTCAAACGTGATGCGCCCGAGTTGTCCCGTTTGCAATTCGCGCAACAACAGTTCTGCAGCGCGCTCGGTATCGAATACGCCGCCCGAGCGCAACAGCCCTCGCCGTTTGGCGACAGCCGCAATCACCGGTTCGGCTCTCTCCCATAGTTCTAGTTCGTCTGCCTGAAGTCTTGGAACAGGGTCAATCTCGTAACGATTCTCGAGAATCCCCGGGTATTCGTTGCTGCACCACACGACAAAGTAAGCGGCAACCATCGGCAGGTCCACCACTTCGCCCTTCACCGCTCCGCTCATGGCCAACGCAAACGCACCCGCTTCATTGTCGAGCTTAGGCCACAAGACACCCGGAGTGTCGAGCAATTCCACATTGCCCATGCGAATCCACTGTTGTTGCTTCGTGATTCCAGGTTTGTCGCCTGTCTTCGTCGCCGCGCGCCCGGCCAGGCGGTTGATGAGGGAGGACTTGCCCACGTTCGGGATCCCTACGACCATAGCACGGACAGGGCGTGGACGGATGCCGCGCTTGGCGTCACGCGCCCGTTTCTCTGCCGTCGCTTGGTTCAATGCCGGGACGATGTCACGCACGCCACTGCCTGTCCTCGCGTCAATACCAACTACAGGGGTCCCTCGGGCGGAAAAGTACGCAGTCCAGGCAGCCGTCTTGACCGGGTCAGCGAGGTCTGTCCGCGTCATCACCACAGTCCGGGGTTTCGTCCCGATGAGTTCCCCGAGCATCGGGTTGGCACTCGCGAGCGGGAGTCGAGCATCAACAAGTTCGAGCACAGCGTCCACTTGCCGCAAAGACTCTGTCATCTCTCGGCGGGCCTTCGCCATATGACCTGGGAACCAATGAATGGGTTGCACGTAGGTCTCCTCCTGTTCAAGCACGTCCGATTCACCGCTAAGTTATGTACGGTTCGTATTGATGCCCAAATCCCCCAAATACTAAAAAGCGGAGAGACGCAACTGCGCCTCTCCGCCGTTTGT
>JAKAXI010000153.1 GCA_021816665.1 Bacillota bacterium
CGGTGCAACTGCCGACTTGGCAGTGAATCTGGCCGTGCATCGACCGGGCCCGCAAACTTCTTGCGAAACCACGTGATTCCCCCGAGGTAGCCTGGGTTGGTGAAGTGGAAAATCGACCACAGCTCTTCGAGGCGGTTTTCAACTGGCGTGCCAGTCAGCGCGATCCGGTGCCTAGCCCGCAGGCTGTGCACCGCTTGAGCCTGCTTTGTGTCCGCATTTTTGATGTTCTGCGCTTCGTCGGCGATGACCGTGTCCCACGCCACCGCCTGCAAGATGTCTGCATCTCGAACTGCGATGGCGTACGTAGTCATGATAAGGTCACAGTTGCGCACGGCATCTGCCAGGCGGTCACCGCCGTCTGGCAGCGGGTCATTGCGCATAGCCCCGTGGTGAACGTGCACTGTCAAGTCTGGGCTAAACCGGGCAATTTCAGCTCGCCAGTTCTGCAGCAGCGACGTCGGACAGATGAGCAAATGTGGTCCTTGTTGCTCCCTGTTCTCCTTCAAGTTGAGCAGGTACGCGAGGACTTGAATCGTCTTCCCGAGCCCCATGTCGTCCGCAAGGCAAGCCCCGCAACTGAGTTTGCGCAAGTGCAGCAACCACTCGTACCCGGTCTGCTGGTAGTGGCGCAGTACACCTTGGAAACCACGTGGCGGCAGCACGGGAGCAGGCTTCTCGGCGTCAAGGAAGAACCGCACAACGCGCGAGACATCCATGGCGTCCTCAGCAAAGTCGACCTCAAGTTCTACCGGTGCGTCTTCTTCGCTCTCCTGACCGATCAACACCGCCCTGGAGAACTCTGCGGCCCCGGCGCTCTTCGCTGTCAAGCCAATGTCGTTCAACTGCGACAAAATGGCCTCGATCGGCACAAGCTTCCACGACCCGCCCAGTCGGACATACGGCGTGCGCTGGTCAACTAAACGTTCAAATTCCTCGCTTGTGATGATCTCGTCGTCAACCGCGAGCGTCCAGTCAAAATCGATCAACTGATCGGCGTCGAACCAGCCCTGACCTCTGTGCAAACCTTGCTTTCTCGTCTGCGCGCGCTCGCGACCGCGGCGCACCTGCACGCGAATGCGCACGTTCGACAAGCGCGTCGCATCAAAGTCTGCCGTACGGACAATAAACCCCGCTGCGCGCAGCTTCGGCAAACCGTGCAAAGCAAAGTCTGCAACATCTTCCGGAGCAATCCTGCACCCTCCAGGCCCCGGTTCCCGGAGGCTCTGCAAAATCGGCTCATAGTGTTCGCCCGCTTCAAGCAAGAGTGGCAAGATCCACTCATCCGGGTGCATCAGTACCTGACGTCCGACACGGAGTTTGCGAGACTGGTTCGACCACAAGCGCGAGAGTGGGACGCGCTCTGGCCAGATGTTGTGCGCAACGATGTACTGCAACTGCCAATCCCCGGTTGGACGGTCCGCAGGCGGCGGCACGACCTCGAACTCCAGGTGACAGTCCGCGCGCCCACTGGTGTCTTCAAGCCACTCTCCTCGCCAGCCTGTATCGACAAATCCCCGGCTTAGCAACCTGCGCAGGAGCCAACCATCCGCAGCAAACAGCTGGTCTTTTTCATCCAACGCCCAGAGCGCGTTCTGCCAACGCGCCATCAGCTCTGCCTCACCGCGGTACAGGACGCGATACGGAGATAAGTTCTCGACTTCAGATTGCGGACTCGCCACAGGCGCCAGGGACGCGCGAACACCGTGATCAACACACTGCCAAAGCCACTTGTCCAATATGCGCACGCCGTGTTGACGTCGCCGCCAGCCAAATTCATGCCGCCAACCTTCTCGCCACACGTGCTCTGCCTCATCCGCCAGCATCCGGCGCAACCCGCGCAGCGCAGCGCTCGTCCACGCGGGCAGCCAAATTGCCAAGTACGCACTGTCATGTGACAACCAGCGCGTCCAGCCATCCTCTGCTCCCTCTGCCAAGCGAAAACACATCTCTATCACTTCGTCTGTCTTCAGGTCAGACGGGGCCGCAAACGCGATTACGTCTTCACACTGCACAAGTTTCTGCGCCAGCCTCGCACCGCGCACGAACAGTGCAAAGGCGCCTGTCACTTGCCAGCCGCCAGGCACCGCCGACTGCGCAGAGACATCACTCGAACCCGTGTCTGCTCTCGCAAGGACATTCGCTGCGCGGACAAAGTCATGCATTGTATAGACGGCAGCACCGCCTTCGGTTTCGCGGGCAGGCTGAATCCCCCCTGCTGTTTCCGCTAACCAGCGCACAACAGCGAGGAGTTTGTCGGAGCGCTGCGAGCGACCATCCGCCTCGTCTGACGCCCACACCTGTATATACCCAGAGTCGGACCATGTTTCCCCGGGAAGCGCCTCTGCACTCAGCCACAGCGTCGGCTGTTCGCTGCCTGCAAGCGTCCCCCTTGACCCGTGTCGAGAACCCGTTTCATTCGATTCTGTCCATGAGCCGCTACGCGTTGTCATCACACCCTGCGTGGGCTTCTCTGACGATGCCTGCTGCCCCATGTTTGTTTTTTCCTCCACGTGAAGCCTATTCACTCATCATATCATATTTGCCGCCCACGTCCCGTATCTTGAAGTGGGAGGGTATGTCCGATGTCTACAAACTCACTGTTTTTCCACAACATCGTGATCGATTTTTGTGTCGCACTCGGCATGGTCGTAGGCGGTGCGGTACTCGGCGGGATCGCCGCCGTATTTACACATGCAGCTCCGATGACCACCATGGTGCGACTCGCCGGACAACTAAAAATCTGGGCTCTCGTCAGCACCTTAGGTGGTACCATGGACACCCTGCGCGCCATTGAATCTGGCGTCCTTGAACGTCAACTCGTCCCGATGGGTAAACAGTTCGCCTACTTGGTAGCGGCGTTTCTCGGATGCCAACTCGGCTACATCGTGATCCGCTGGATGGCCGGCAATGACCTGCCATGAACGTGCGCCAAGCCGCTGGATTCCTCTCCTTTGGCATTCTCATTGGGGGCGCGGCCATGAACATCATTCACGGTCATCAGTTCGAAAACCTCAACCTGCAGATCTCCAGCCTGAAAATGCACTACGACGAAGTGGAACGCGAGAACGCCCAACTCTCCGCGCAACTGCATGAGCCAAACCCAGAACCGCTGGTGCAGAGAATTCAGGTTGACGCCAAGGCGCCGGACGGTCCGGCACAGCTGCAGGTGATTCAGTTTGTCCAGCAACAGCTGCAATTCCTCGAGGGCCGGCGCATTCAGATCCTGATCGACAGTCCTGAACTGCCTACTCACCTGCTGGAAGGGCGCACGGTACTCGTCGACAACCAGGAGTTGACGATTCACGTGACGAGTACGATGATTGTCGGGGAAACGCTGTACGTCCACGTCAGCGCTACCTCTCGTTCGCGGTAAAATACACAGCACAGAGCGGCGGATGAACGCGGAGAATGCGGACTAACCCGCACCGCGGATGAACCGCACAAGGTGAGGTATGAAATGGCTGCAGGAGACATGAAATTCAGTGAGATGACGAGCGAACAGTTGCAGATGGAGATGGACAAGCTGCAATCAGATGGACAGCGTGCCCACGACGAAGGGCGTTGGAGTGAATACAACGTGCTGATGACGAAGTGGTACCTTGCCAAATCGTACTTGAACCGCGGAACCATCAAGCTCGAAATTGGCCGGATGTACGACTTGGCGGAGGAGTACGACCGCCTGACCGTGACCAAACTAGTCGGCGTAATGGCTTGGGGCATCCGAGAGTCGACAGCCGCAGAAGACGCGGTTCCGATTGCCATGCTCGTGCTGCGGTAACGCGTGCTGCGGCGACTCGGTACCGCCGCAACTCGGTACTGACGCGATTCGTGCTGTGGCAAGGCGTGCGGCGGTAAGTCGCTATGAGGACACTTCACTCACGATGCGCAACTGCTGCGAGTGTCCGCCCGGGGCTTCTGCGGCAGGCAGAGAGATGGTTACAGTCGTCCCGAGGTTCTCCTCACTAGCGTAGTGAATCTCCCCGAGGTGGCTTTCTATGATGCGGTGTGCAACCATCAGGCCAAGACCTGTTCCTGACCCTTTCGTTGTGTAAAAAGGCTCTCCCAGGCGTTCGATCACTTCCTTCGGCATGCCTATCCCCGTGTCACGCACCACAATGCACGCCTCTCGACCACGCCTTTCCGTAGCAACCGTGATATGCCCACCGTCGAACGCCGCTTCAATCGCGTTTTTGACAATGTTGATGAGTACCTGTTTGATCTGATTGTTGTCTACTTCCACAAGCAGCGGTTCGACCCCGGCTGTTCCAACAAGCGTAGCGTTCAACTCGATGGCTTGCGGCTCCATCATCGCAAGCACATCTTGGGTCAGATCGCGCAGGTCAACCAGTGACCGCTTCTCTACTTGCGGTTTTGCGAGCGCAAGCATCTGCCCAGAGACGAGATGAAGGCGATCGAGTTCCTGTTCCATAATCGCGACGTAACGCTCCGTTGTCGGGTCGTGATCGTTCATCAGTTTGAGGAACCCTTTCAAGGCCGTCAGTGGGTTGCGGATTTCGTGGGCTACTCCGGCAGCCAGTTCGCCGACTGTCGCCAACTTGTCGGCACGGCGGATGACCTCCTCTGCCATCTGAATCGGCCGCAGGTCGGTCACGATTGCACAAAAACCTGTCGTTTCGGCCGAGACGACCAGGGGCACCGCTGTGAGTCGCACCGGCAAACTTGCACCGTCGCGATGGCGTATCCGCAACTCCATGTTGGACATGATGTCCCCCGCCAACAACTTCGCCATAATATCAACTGCAAGCCCATGATCCTGCTCGAACCACATCTGCCTGCGGTCTGCCCCGACTAGTTCCGCCTCTGTATAGCCAGTCAACTGCATGTACGCCTGATTGACAAACAGAATCTTTCCCAAGCGGTCAACTGCGCAAATGGCGTCGGGGTTGTACTCAACGAGCGACCGATACCGTTGTTCGCTCTCCTGCAGCGACTTCTGCGACTCAAGCAACTGCCTGCGCACGCGGCCCGTTTCAACAATCAGCTCAAGCGTGAGAAACGCGGGGATAATGAGTAAAGTCTGCACAATCGCAGCCGGAAAGAGAGTGTGCAAGTAGGGCTGCAACATGTGCCATCCCCGACCAGGGACCTCGACGAGGAAGTACAAAAAAACAAACCCGACCTGGATGGCCGTGGCCGCGAGATTCAAGGCAATGCTTACCCACAACCGCGTGACGGTGGAAAAGTCGTCAAACCACTTCGAGACAAGCCACGGCGGGATACTGTACACGACCATCGCGATCACGCCGAGACCTGCACCAAGGTGACCTGCATGGAGTCGGTATACAGCGGCAATGGCCAGTGAGATGAGGCCTGCTCTGCGCTTGCCAAAGAGAAACGAGAGAATCAGTGGGATGCACTTAAAATCCTCCGCTATGCCAAACACGTGAACCGGATTCATCTCGAGCAGGATGGCTGACATCCCTCCGTACAGTCCGATCAACGGTGGCGCAAACGGCAGTTTATTGAACGACTTCCGAAACGCCCAGAGTTCGTAGATGAGCAGTGGAAGGATAAGGATTCCATAATGGACAAAAAACTCATTTAACAGATGGACCACTCCTGCGCTGATACACAACAAATGGTCGAAGTACCGCAAGGCGTGACCAGTAGCCGTGAGAGGTAAGTTCAAGGCAAAGACAAGTTCACGGCCTAGCTTAGCACAAATTCTGCGAAACTTTCATAGCGACACCCGTGTCGCTGCAGCGAGGTGGGCGGCGGTTCGG
>JAKAXI010000154.1 GCA_021816665.1 Bacillota bacterium
CAACCATCCGCCAATCAGCGGCCCAATCAGCGACCCTGCAATGCCTCCAGTCTGCAGCGTCCCAAGCGCGCTACCAGAGTCCTCCTCTGGAGTGATCGACGCCTGCAGCGATACGGCCATCGAAATAAAACCTGAGAACAAGCCGTTGACAAGCCGCAACACGAGCAGTTCCCAAGGGGCTCCAACGAGCCCCATTAGCCCCGTCATCACGCCCATGCCAAACCCTGCGCGCAGCAACATCACCTTGCGCCCGTGACGGTCGGCCATGGCTCCCCAGATCGGCTGGAAGAGAAACGAGGTCACAAACTGAGCAGAGAACACCCAACTTGACCAGCGTTCGAGCGACGCGATATGGTGCACACCGAGCGATTCGATGTAAAGCGGCAGAAACGGGATGACCAGGTTCATACCAGCCATCATGACGAAGTTTGCCGCCCACAAAATCCACAGGGTTCGTTTCCACGCCAACCGTTACACGCCTCTTTTCAAGATGTCAGCGACAGCGCTCTGCATGGTGTCAAGGAGTCGCGAACAGGCTCTCTGGGTCTCAGCTTTCGCGCCGTAATACACCTTGAGCTTTGGTTCGGTCCCGGAAGGGCGGACCGCGATCCAGCTGGCATCGGTGAATAAGTACTTCACGACGTCAGACTCAGGAAGCGTCAGCGGTTCGGTGTGTCCATCCACAAACGTGCGGGTCCGCGCAAGGTAGTCCTCCATCGCCAGTGGTGTCTGCCCCGGCACTTCGACCCCTTCACTGCGCAAGCGCGCCATCAGCGCAGCCATTTGCTGCACGCCCTGTGCTCCTGGCAGAGTGACGCTCTGTAGCGCTTCCTGATAATACCCGGCTCGTTCGTAAAGATCAGACAGGGCGTCGACAAGCGTCTTGCCACTCTGCTTGTACGCTGCCGCCATGAGCGAGACGAGCAGGCAGATTTGAACGGCGTCCTTGTCCCGCACGATTGGCGAAGCCAAATAACCGTAACTCTCCTCATAACCAAACACAAATGTCCGCTCGCCAGTTTGTTCGTAATCTGTTGCGCGAGCGCCAATATACTTAAAGCCCGTCAATGTGTCCTCCACCGCTACCCCGTAGGAAGTTGCGACAGCGGCTCCGAGGTCAGACGTGACCACAGTTTTGAACACGATGGCGTTGGCCGGAAGCTCACCGCGATCGCGCAGGGTGCGCAGCCAAAAGTCGACCAGGAGACCGCCCACCTGATTACCGGTCAACAACTGATATTCTCCGTCACCTGTGCGCACAGCGACACCTACCCGGTCAGCGTCAGGGTCCGTACCAAGGACCAGGTCGGCTGCCGTCTCTTTGGCGAGTTCTATGGCAGCCGCCAAAGCAGCCGGCTCTTCTGGATTTGGACTTTCGACCGTAGGAAAGTCGCCATCCGGGAGTTCTTGACTCGGCACGACCTGAAGTGTCGCAAATCCAGCCTGTTCCAACACTCGTCGAACAGGTACATTGCCAGTTCCGTGGAGCGGCGTGTAGATCACGGACAGCCCTTGGCGCTGCTCAAGCGTAACATCTGGCACGGAAATTGCGTCGAGCACAGCCGATTCATAAGCTGCGTCGACATCCTCGCCGATGAACCGGAGCAGTCCTTGCGCCTCGGCCTCTTCACGCGCTGCCAGCGGAACGCGCAGGAGGTCGCCTGTGTTCCTGATTTCTGCCGTTACTTCGTCGGCAATGCCAGGAAGTATTTGGCATCCGTGGTGATCGTACACTTTGTAGCCGTTGTCCTGAGGTGGGTTGTGACTGGCAGTGAGCATGACACCCGCTGCTGCACCAAGGTGTCGTACAGCAAACGACAGCTCCGGTGTAGGACAGAGGTGTTCAAAGACGTACGCTCGCACACCTTGGGCACAAAGGGTTAAAGCAGTCTCGAGCGCAAACTCTGGAGACATGTGTCGACAGTCGTAGCCGATGACCACCCCTCTCTCAGCAGCCTTCTTGTCGGTCTTGCGTATGTACTGCCCAAGTCCAGCCGTCACCCGGCGCACGGTGTACCGGTTCAAACGGTTCGTCCCGGCTCCCAGCGGCCCACGCAGTCCGCCGGTGCCAAAGGAGAGGTCGCGATAAAAGCGGTCGAAAACAGCGTCAGGGTCTCCTGCGATCGCTTTGAGGTCTGCCGTGATCTCCGGGGCGTGCGGTCCACTCGCAAGCCAGCGCTGATACTCCTGCTCTGCACGGTGATGTACAGACCTGTCTCCGTCAGTTGGGATTGTTTGATCCATTGGGGCTCCTCCTGTCTCGCCTTCCACTGCGTCTATCCGATTATACCGCGAACGAGACACGGAATTAGATACGCGCTCACTGACAAGCGGCAACGACGGCCCGAATCGGTTACGATGGGGAGAGAAAGTTGTCGAAGGGGGTTGCTTGCTAAATGGCTCAAGACGCACCTACACAGCAACATGCTCACACGGCAGCCGTAATCACGTTGAGTGACGGTGTTCATCACGGCACCCGCGTTGACAAGAGCGGTGACTTGCTCGAACAAAGGCTTGCGAGTGCAGGCTACGAAGTCGTCGTCCGACGCGTTCTCCCCGATGAGCGAACTGAACTCGCTGCGTTGCTGCGCTCGCTCGCTGATGATCACGGTGTACGCCTCGTCGTCACCACAGGCGGAACCGGGCTCGGACCGCGCGACGTGACGCCGGATGCAACCCGCGACGTGATTGATCGCGAAGTCCCAGGTATGGCTGAAGCGATGCGGATGGAGAGCCTGAAGAAGACACCGTTCGCGATGACTTCGCGCCAAGTCGTCGGCACGCGCGGCCAAACGCTGATCGTCAATTTGCCTGGCAGCCCAAAGGCCGTCGATGAGTGTATGGACGTGATCATCCGCGTCATCCCTCACACCCTCGACCTACTGGCTGGCAAGACGGAACACAGGTAGGGGAAAGCGCCTGTCTAGAGTTGCACGTTTGGCGAAAGACTACTCGAACTGCGGGAGAAACTCGCGGTTTTCGTTCAGGATGTCCGTGAGCAAGCTCTGTGCGACGTCCGCTGACTGAACCAGCGGGTGCACAGTCAGCGCCTGCCTCGCAGCTGCGCGGTCGCCGCGAACGGCAGCTTCGACGGTCAACTCTTCGTACGCCTTCACGACCTGCAGCAAGCCGCGCATGTGAGGGGAAACAGACGTAGTGATTTCGACAGGGCGAGCGCCTTTGGCGTCGATCACGCAGTTCACCTCGATTGCTGCATCTGCAGGCAGAAACGGCAGTGTGGAGCCGTTTCGCACATTGACGGTTTGAATGTCGCCGCGGTCGGTGACAATCGACGTCATCAGGTTCACTGCGGCCTCCGAGTAAAACGCGCCGCCGCGTTGCGCCAGTTGCGGAGGTTTGACGTCGAGATTGGGGTCACGGTACAACTCGAACAACTCTGCCTCGATTTTCTTCACAACCTCCGCGCGCGTACCGCCACTTGCTGCAGCTTCGAGCTCCTCAGCCAGCATCGCGTCTGGCATGTAGTAATACCTGTGATAGGCGCACGGCAGAGCCTGCAGTGACTGCAGGAAGTCGGGATCAAACTCAATGTCCGGAATGTTTTGCGGTAGTCCGGTGTCGGCTCCTCCGCCCGTGTCAACAGTTTCTGCTGCGACTGCCTGCTTTTTCGGCGACCGATCAACCCCGGCCATCTCGTCGAGCAGTTGCGGCAAGACATCCTGACCGTCTACCCACGCCTTGGTCACCCAGTGCAGGTGGTTGAGACCGACCACCTCAATCTCCACCTGGGACACATCCACCTGCCTCCATTTCGCAATCTGCATGCGCGTGCCAATCGGCAGGTTGCAGAGGCCAATCGCCCGAACCGGACTGTGCTTTAGGACCGCCTCAGTCACAAGCCCTGCCGGGTTTGTGAAGTTGATCAGAGTCGCACCTGGCGCGAGGGCTTCGATATCGCGGCAGATATCGAGGATCACGGGGATTGTCCGGAGGGCTTTCGCAAACCCGCCCGCTCCAGTCGTCTCTTGACCGATGCGGTGGTAGCGAAGGGGGATCCGCTCGTCGCGCGCCCGCGCATCGAGCAACCCGACGCGCAGCTGCGTTAAGACAAAGTCGGCGCCTTGGATCGCCGCCTGGCGGTCGAGCGTCAGATGAACCTCGATCGCGACACCAGCGCGATCAATCATGCGACGGGCCAAGGCTCCCACTGTCTCGAGCTTAACCCGTCCGGCTTCAATGTCGACCAGCCAGAGCTCTCTGACGGGCATCACCGAGTACGCCCGAATCAGCCCTTCCACCAACTCTGGCGTATACGACGACCCGCCTCCAACGACGGTGACTTTCAAGCCGCGAGTCTGCACAATCAGGACCCCTTCTACAAGTTGAGTTTAGGTGGGCAGGTTCACCTCGAGAAAGGCGAACGCCCCGTGGCAAGGTCTGCCGTTTCGAAACGCTGCAAAACTTCCTGCGTCACCCCCGCCCGAACCTTGTCCATAGCCAACATCACAGCGCCAAACACCGGATGCAGCGACGGAATGACGATCTGCGTCGCCAGCGGGACGTGATTTAGTTCCGTTTCGAACGCCGCTAGCAAGTTCGGACTTCTCCCATTTTGGATCACGGAACCGACCAACACCACGGGTACACGTCTTGCACCGTGTGCAATTTCTATTCGAACGGGTCGTTCGCTCCGTGGGTGCGCCTCGTCTTGTGCCTGTTCCATCTGCGCGAGCAGCGCCCGCGCACTCCGTCCGAGTTCTGTCCCCATGTCCGCCAACAGGCTAATCGAGAGTTCGTCACCGGCTGCTGCGGCTGTGTGTACTACGCGCGGGATGTCGTCCAGGGCGCTTGGGCAGGTCTGCCACGGGTCTGCACCCGCTACCTCAGCCATCAGAGCAGCCATATCCGTGCACCCAAACAGTGGTGGCAATTCATCGACAAGTATAGACGGGAGGTCGCGGCCCTCCCACGCGCGCACAGCCCGACGCAGCGCAAATTCCGCGAGCACATGACCGCCCGCTGCGTCGCCGTAGGCCCAGCCGAACCCACCGACTTGCCACGTTCGGCCGGTTTTGTCGCGCCCGTAGGCGTTCGTCCCGCTGCCACAGATGATCACGGCACCTGCCAGGTCGGGCGAACCTAACCGCAACCCTGCAACCGTGTCGCACACTAGGGCAGTGTTGTGAAGAGGCAGCTTCTGTAACGCAGGAATCAGCAAAGCTTCGTCCGCAGGCCGGTCGGCGCCGGCAAGCGCATAGACAGTAGCAGCGACGTCATCGGGCTTGACACCGCCCGTTCTCAGCGCCTGCTCAACTGCGTCCCAAACCGCGTCCACAGCAGTTGCGACTCCGCTCATTTGATAATTGGCGCCAGCACCGCGCCCAACACCGCGAACGCTCCCGTCAGTCGCGGTCAAGACAGCCAGCGTCTTGCTGCCTCCGCCATCTACGCCAAGCACAAACTGCTCAGGCACGGTACTGTCGTCCCATCTCCGCGGACCTGTCAGCGGCAGCTCGTAAGGCCTCTGTGACAACGCCGTTCAAATCCCCAGTCTGCATGGCTGTGACGCCCGCATGTGTCGTACCTCCGGGAGATGTGACACGCTTTCGCAGTTCGGCTGGCGTCAAGCCCCAATATTCAAGCGTCTTTGCAGTCCCTACCACCGTCTGAAGGAGAAGCGCCCGCGCGGTCTCAGCCGGGATCCCCAGTTCAACCGCAGCGTTCTCCATGGCCTCGAGAAAATAGCAGACAAATCCCGGGCCGCTGCCT
>JAKAXI010000155.1 GCA_021816665.1 Bacillota bacterium
CCGATAAACACAAGTGTAGATTGATACGAGACCGTTTAGCAGCGACTCCTTAGGTTGGGGGCGGCTAAACGGTCGTTTGCTTTTACGGTTGAATCGGCACATACAGAGTGCGTTCACGCTTCTCGAGCATTGGCACAATCGTGCCCAGAACAAGCCGCTTGAAGTACTGTGTCTGCGAATGTTGTGCAAGGGCCGATTCATCTTGATATTGCTCAAACAGAAGAAAAGCGTCGCCATCCTCTTGGCCGCGGTTTGCCAAGTAATGAACGCACCCGGGTTCGTGGTCTTTGACCAACTGCATCATTTCAATCAGCGCCGCTTCCACTTGGTCGGCCATGCCGGGCTTACACTGATACCGCGCCGTAAGTACTACCATGTTCACTCCTCCTCTCGCCTCGTCATTCTCTCTCCTTACGTACATTCCCTCCCGACTGCGGTACAATTCCATGGAGACGCGTTGGATTCTGCTTGTGGAGGTGCACTGAGTATGGCAGTGAAGTCTTTGTCAATTCTTCCTGTTGGTCGCTGTGGCGTGGCGAACTGGATGCTCGACACCCGGTTGCAGGGTACTGAGGCTGGAAGGCCAATCGTGGAGTTGCCCGTCTGGGTGTACCTCATCGAGACGACAGATGGCCCCATTCTGATTGACTCTGGAATGCCGGACGAGTGTATCGGTCGCCCTGATTTACTAGCCGATCCCGATCATCCAGAGGAATCACCTGAGATTGTCCCGCAGATGGGGGCAGGCGATAGCATAGTGTCTGCCTTGGCGCGAGCGAAGCTGGCGCCAAACGACCTACTCTGTCTAGTCAGCACGCACTGGCACTTTGATCACGCGGGAGGCAATCGGCACTTTCCCGAGACCCGGGTTGTTGTGCAGCGCACCGAATACGAATCATTTTTCTCACTGGCCACAGAGGAACAGTCAGAGGCGTTCTGGATTACGTCCGATCTGCGGTACGACTTTGTCGATGGGGACGTTGAACTGGTTCCGGGCGTGCACTTGATCTCAACTCCAGGCCATAGCCCCGGACATCAGTCAGTCCTTGTAAGCACACCGCAGAGCGGCAATGTTCTGTTGACGATTGATGCGGCCTATACGGGATTGAACTACGAGGAGGGAATTCCTTTCACCGTAATTGATGAGGGCATGACCCGGTTGTCGATTCAAAAGCTGAAGTACATAGCGAAGGACGAGCACGCCTTTGTATTCTACGGACACGATACCGTGCAAGCAAAGTCAGTTCGGCCGTTCCCTGCACACTATTGAGGAGGCGATCACAGTGAAGATTTTTATCAGCGCAGATATGGAAGGTATCAGTGGAGTCGCGACAAACATGCAACTGACCAAGGATTCCGAGTACCAACGTTTTCGGAAACTGATGACGCAGGACGTCAACGCAGCCATCGCAGGAGCATTTGACGGCGGTGCAACCGATGTCGTTGTCGCGGACGGGCACGGCAACATGTCCAACATTCTGATTGAAGACCTCGATGAACGCGCCACCTTAATCAGCGGAAACAACCGGGTGATGTGTCAGCTCGAAGGACTTGATGAAACTTTTAACGGCGTGTTCTTTGTGGGTCATCACGGCCGTGAAGGCGGCGATGAGCGAGCAGTCATCAACCACACCTTGGCTGGCGTCTGTGTCACTGAGCTTCGCGTGAATGGACAAGTTGTCGGTGAGACACAGTTGAACGCCAGGGTGGCTGGGCAGTTTGGCGTGCCGGCCTTGTTTGTCACGGGTGACGACGCGTACGTCAGGGAGGTGCAGTTCGACTTACCGCATGTCGTCGGGGCAGTTGTAAAGCGTGGGATCGACCGCTACGCTGCAGAGTTGTTGCCACCGCGCAAGGCGCAACAGGTGATTCGGGCTCAGGCGGGCGAAGCGATGAAAAGGGTTGGTCACGTCCCGCCACTGGTCGTACCGGGTCCGGTGACGTTTGAAGTAGAGTTTAAGACCACTGCACAGGCACACATGACGACCACTATTCCGCTGGTTGAACAGGTCGGTCCGAAGACGATCCGCTTTACTAGCCCGGACATGGTCACAGCCTACAAGCTATTTTGGGGCTGTGTGATCATCGGCATGACTGCGACAACTGGGGTGCTGGGGCAAGTCAACGCCTGACCTCAGCACGTGTGCGCAGCAACCGGAAAGAGCGGATGAACGGTCGCCGCGTCGTTCATCCGCCTTGTGCGGTGCTGCACGCCGTCTGCAGATGCAACGGTCGTGTGTCCGTTCGCTCTTCACACTCTCTGTCGACCCGAGTTATGACCACGGAGGGGTCGCGGTGGCATCAGGTAAGGAGCCCGATGCTGGCCGAGTACCTGACCTCGGACCGTAGCCAGGACCGTAGCCAGGACCGTAGCCAGGACCGTAGCCAGGACCGTATGGAGGATAGCCGTATCCATAATAGGGCGGACGGGCCAGGTTGGCAGCGGCAACGCCGGTCAGAACTGCGAAAGGCAAGAAAAAGAATGGAAAGAACACATGGAAAACATCCAGTTCGTTTGGACTTCCGACCGCCGGTGCAATGTCATTTGCTTTCGACGCCGCGGATACTTGGTTGAACACACAGCAGTTTGCGAGGTAGATTCCGGCCTCGGAGACGGAGTGCAGTGTACCATGATAGACGACACCTTCCACGTGATAAACCAGGACGTTCCGCCCGATTAACGACTCTGCATGGCTGCGCAGTGAACTCGACATCTGACAGTCTCCTTTCGCCCATTTCCCTACACCATACGCGAGACATTCGCCCGTTGTCCCGGACAACAGCCCGGTTATACTCCAGCCATTGATTCGAAACTGAGAAACGTTGTATAGTGCACCGGTGTACCATGTGTACTGGTACACACATGACAAGTAGGATGCCGTGTGGAGGCAGGGGAATGTGGCTTCATGTGGATCCACGGTCGTCAGTCCCTGTTTACCTCCAAGTGGTAAACGAAGTGAAAACGGCGGTGGCCAAGGGAATGCTATCACCGGGCGACAGGCTTCCGTCCGTGCGTGAACTGGCGACAGAGATGACCATCGATCACAACACGATTGCCAAGGCGTATTAGGAACTCGAACGCGAGCGGTTATTGAGGTCGTGCGCGGACGCGGCACATTCATTGCACTTCAGCGTGCAGTGCCGAACCAGAACGAACGGTTGGCAGAGATGCGAGATCAGATGCGCCAATTGCTTGTCTGGCGCAGTAGACTCGGTGCGCCAGCGTCTTGAGCGGTGGTTCCTAAGAGCGCTTGTGTACCGGGAGTGGCAGTTGAATCGCGTGAAGTATCTGTGGGCTGGATTCCTCCTTGTCGCTGCTGTGGTCGGCTAGATGTTGTGGCAGTTGACTACGCCGTCCTACTTGTCCGAAGTGATACGCCCTCAGGTGGTAGCGGTCGCGGATGGCAACCTCAGCAACAGCCAGGTGGTGCTTGCTTCGCTCGTGGCAGTGTTACTTGGTGTGCGTCTTCTGCAAGGAGACACAGGGAAAGGAGCCATCTCCTTTACGCTCTCCGGCCCACATCTTCTTCCCCGTTTCCTGGCGCTCTTTTCCGACTGGTCTGGGGCACTCTGCCAACAGGCCCAGGTGCCAGTGTTACTCTCACTTGGCACGACGGTCCTCGTGGTGTGGGGCGTGGTGTGCCTGGTCGTTTCGCTCATCTACTTTTCGCGTCGAGACGTCTTGACTTGAACGCGTAAACAGAAGGGAGCTGTGCTTAAAGGGTCAAAGACCTGTCGCACAGCCCCACTTTGTGGTCGTGGCAGATTTACCTAGAGGACAGCGCGCCGTCGAGAAAGCGCAAGGGCAGTACGGTGCCCGCTTCGACGTATGGCTCGTCGAGGCGGATGAGACAGTTTGCGCTGGCAAAACTCGAGATTTGGCCGGCTGCCTGAGCCATCTCTGTGTCGACGACGACCACGCCGTCCTTTATCCGGGCAGCGCCCCGCAAGATCCGAGTGTGTCTCACGGGCTTTTGCTTGACCGTGTGCAACAGGTGCCCGCTCGCAGGGAAGGGTTCGTCCTGCCAGCCCATGGCCTGCCGGAGCACGGGGCGAACGAGTGTCTCAAACTGCACGAACCCCGCGGCGGGGTTCCCCGAGAGCGCGAACACTACCGCACCCTCTACGGTTGCGGCGACCAGTGGGGATCCAGGTCGCATCAACACCCGTCGCACCGCGATGTGCCCGCCGAGGTCCGCGATGACTCGGGGTACGTAGTCATAGTCCCCTGCGGAAACGCCGCCAGTCAAAATCACGAAATCACTCGAGGCTACAGCTTTGACGAGAGCCGTTCGGATTGCGTCCCGGTTGTCTTCGACGTACGAGCAATCGACCACGGTGATGCCATCGGCGGTAAGTGCGCCGGTTAGATAGGCGTCGTTGGCTCCGTAGATTTGACCGGGTGCAAGCGGCGCCTCCGTATCACGGCAGAGTTCACTCCCAGTGACGATGATGCTAGACGTGGGGCGCTTGGCGACGGACAAATGTGCGATGCCATAGGTTCGTAATAAAGACAGGTGTGCCCCTGTCAACCGCACGCCGTGGCCCAGGACAACTGTGCCAGCGACACCGTCTTGTCCACGTGGTTGCACAGACTCACCAGCTCGCAGAGACCGCAGCAAGCGCACGGAAGACGATGCAGCTGTGGTTCCTTGCTCGGAAGACGTCGACTCTTCACACCACTCAAAACGCGCTACCGCGTTCGTGCCCGGGGGCATCGGTGCACCAGTCATAATGCGTACCGCACTGCCCGCAGGTGGGGAGCCGGTCGGGGCATCGCCCGCTGCCAAGGTTCCAGTTACTGAAAAAGTAGTCCCTTCCTCGAGCTCTCCGTCCACGCGAAGTGCGAAACCGTCCATCATCGCTCGGTCAAACGGCGGGACGTCGATTCGCGCAACTGCCTCGGCAGCAAGGACGCGGCCGAGGCAGTCGTCGACAGGGACGGATTCGCTCCGTACGGCAGGTGCCAGAGCTTTCACAGCTGCCACTGCTTCGTCAAACGGGTGGAGCACATCCACCGCGCGTCACGTCCCTTCGCCAGCAAACATGCGTTCCGCTTAGCCGAGAATGGTTTCGATCTCGGCGAGCGTCGCTTCATCCAACTTCACACCGGAAGCCTTGACATTCTCCTGTACCTGTTCCGGGCGGGTCGCGCCAATGAGCGCGCTGCTGATGCTTGGCAAACGCAGCACCCAGGCCAGTGCAAGCTGAGACATCGTGACGTCGAGGCGCTTCGCCACATCTGACAATTGTTCCACCTTTGTGAGTACATCCTCTTGAATCAAGCGTTCAACGAAGCGGTTCACACCTTGCGTCGCGGCGCGCGAACCGGCAGGGGCCGGTTGCCCCTTCTTATACTTGCCGGTCAGGACTCCCTGTGCGAGCGGTGAAAAGACGACCTGTCCAATTCCGGCAGCATCACAGATGGGCACCACGGCGTTTTCAATGTAACGCTCGAGCATGTTGTACTGTGGTTGGCTGGCAACGAACTTGCGCAGGCCAAGTTCTTTCTGCAGTTGCACGGCTGCGGCAATCTTCTCGGCTGGCCATTCCGAAAGGCCGATGTAGAGTGCCTTTCCCTGGGCGACGATGTCGTCGAGTGCGCGTAACGTTTCTTCCAAGTCCGTTTCTTCGTCATAGCGGTGACAGTAGAATATGTCGACGTAATCGACGCCAAGCGATTTCAGGCTCAAGTCGATAGATCGGAAGA
>JAKAXI010000156.1 GCA_021816665.1 Bacillota bacterium
GTCTTTGGCCAGGTGTTCAAGCGGATCCCGTTCCGGCCCGTCACCTGCAATCGCAAGGTGAACGTTCACCGATTGCAAGTTCTTTACTGCGCGAATGAGAGTGCCAAGGTCCTTTACTTTGTCTAGGCGTGCTGCAACTCCAATGACCGGTACGTCATCTAGGACCCCGAGCTGCTGCCGCAGCAAAGAACGATACACGGCACGCGGTTCGGGCAGTGCAATCGGTTCAACCGCGTTCGGAACAAACTTGCACGGTTTCCCCGGAAATAAGGCGGCAAAGTCTGGATTAACCACAAACACTCCTGCCGCAGAGCGCAGTGCCCTGCGGTGCAATCGAGGGAGGATGAAGGTCTTCCAACGGCTGGCCAAAAAGTCCAAATCGGGGTGGCTGTGGATGGTCGACGTCCAACGGCAACCAACCCGTTTGGCAATGCGCGCTGCAAGTACGTTCCAGCGTGGGCCGTGAGAGTGCAGTCCCGACCCAGGAGTCTCGCGAAGAATTTTGCTGACCTCCACGACGACCCGGCGACTCTCTGCGCTCACCCGCCGCACGCGCACACCGTGCGGTTCCAGTTCCTTGAAACGGGAGTTCAAGTCGCCTTGACCCGCGATTAAAAATGTAACCGCTGTAGCCGCTGGGTGAGTGGAATTTGCGAGTGCTTTCGCATACGAGACGAGATGCGACGCGGCACCGCCTCGTTCATTGCCAGCAGCGAGCACGTAGACCTGCTGCATGCCCTCAGTCCTCACGATCGAAGGTGCGAGAGCCGACGACTCCCGCAAACCAAAGCGCACTGTCCTTCGGAATCCGCACTTGTGTGTCGTAGTCAACGTAGACCAGCCCGAACCTCTTGTCGTAGCCTTCCGCCCATTCAAAGTTGTCGAGGAGCGACCACACGTAGTACCCGCGGACGTCGGTCCCGGCAACAGAAGCAGCGAGTACAGCCTGCAAGTGCCGCTCAAGATACGTGGTGCGCTTGTCGTCGTGGATCACGCCCTCCTCCAGCACGTCAGCGAACGCAGCACCGCTCTCCGTGACGTAGATGGGCAGTTTTGTATAATCACTCGTCACACGTTGCAGAACGCGAACGAGTCCGTCCGGTTCGACTCCCCATCCAGATGCTGTGCGTTCACCTCTTGGCGGCAAGAGCGCAGCCCGCAACAAGGGGTCTTCTCTGTTTGCGGCAACGTACTGGCGCTGGTAGTAATTTACTCCCACGAAGTCAAGCGGGGCGGAAATCCGTTCGAGGTCGCCAGTTTGAACTACACCGTCCACACCCAGGGCTCGGATCTCCTCAGGGTAGGACGCTTGAAAGACAGGATCAAGAAACCAGCGGTTGAGAAACACATCCATACGTGCGGCTGCTTCCTCGTCCTCCACCCGCGAAGAGGCAGGCAAGACATCGGTCAATATGTTCGTGATGCCAATCTGCGACGCCAGGTTTCGGCCACGAAACGCCTCCACGGCCAAGCCGTGACCGAGTAAAAGGTGATGGGCTGCTGCCACTGTTGCCCCGAAGTCCTGCAGTCCTGGCGCATGTGTGCCAAACGCGTGCCCGAGAACCGCGCTGCACCAGGGTTCGTTCACGGTGATGTAGCGAGGGACACGGCCTCCCAAACGTGCGAAAACGACGTCCGCATAGTCCGCGAACGCCTTGGCTGTGTCCCGGTTGGTCCAACCTCCGCGATCCTGGAGTGTTTGCGGTAGGTCCCAGTGGTACAACGTCGCCATGGGCTCAATGCCAGCTTCAAGAAGTGCGTCGATGAGGCGGTCGTAAAAGTCGAGGCCTGCCTCGTTGACTCGGCCCACTCCCTCCGGTTGAATGCGCGGCCAAGAGATCGAAAAACGGTAGGACTGAACGCCGAGGTCCTTCATCAACTGAACGTCGTCCAAGTACCGGTGGTAGTGGTCGCAGGCTACATCCCCAGTGTCCCCTCGCGCCGTCTTACCAGGGGTGTGGCTGAATACGTCCCAAATCGACGGCCCACGGCCATCTTCTTCGACTGCGCCTTCGATTTGATACGCACTGGTGGCAACACCAAACACAAAGTTCGGTGGAAACTCCGACATAACACGCCTTCCCTTCCCCGCTGTGGTCAGGACGGACGGTTGCCCTGTTTTGTGTGCTCTTCTATGTACGCCTGTAGGTCGTCTTCATGAAAACGCACTGCTTCACGATTCAACAATAGAAAGTCGATCGAGGTGCCAAGTTGGTCTGCCACAAAGCCTAGAATGTGATGGCGCCTCACGGTTTCGTCTGGCCAGAAAGCCGAAAAGGTACTCTCGATTTGTTTGTACTGTTGCTTGGTTAAGCCGTGGATTAAGTGCAAAAACCCGTCAATAGGCAATTCCAGAACATCATAACTTTTACCGTCGTACTCGATGTTGACGCCTAAGCGCAACCCGGACACTTCCTTCCGAATGACAATCCACCGGGTGGTGGCTCACAACAAAGTATAGCGGAACAGATTAGGGCAGACAAATAGCCTGTACCCGCCGCGCTTTTCGGAAGACCCTTAGCGCAGTAAAATGGAAGTGGAGTCAGGAAGGAGGTCGGACTGTGAACACGCTTAAGACGTGGATTCTGATGGGGCTCATGACGGTCATCCTCGTCCTCATTGGACGTTTTGTCGGCGGTGCAGGCGGTATGTTCCTGTTTCTCATACTGTCCATCGTCATGAACGCCATCGCCTACTGGTCAAGTGGCAGCATGGCGATTGCGATGACACGGTCAGTTCGCGTCTCGGAGGCGGAGCTGCCAGAGGTCTATGACATGGTTCGGCGGCTCACACAGCGCGCCGGGTTACCCATGCCTGAAATTTATGTGACTCCGTCGGACCAGCCGAATGCGTTTGCTACAGGGCGCAACCCGGCGCACGCAAAAGTCGCCGTCACCCAGGGCATTCTGCGCACTTTGCCCGCTCGTGAACTGGAGGGCGTGCTCGCTCACGAGATCGGACACGTACGCAATCGCGACATCTTGATCAGTTCCATGGCCGCAACCTTAGCTGGGCTCATCCAGAATATCGACAACGTCCTGCAGTGGGGGATGTGGTTTGGCATGGGCAACCGCGACAACCGGGATGGCGGTGGCATCGCTGAACTCGCCATGGTGATTCTCGCGCCGATTGCAGCGATGGTCGTCCAACTCGCAATTTCCCGCTCACGTGAATATCAAGCGGATGCGACAGGTGCGAAATTGGTAGGCGATCCCAACCCTCTCGCAGATGCCCTTGAGCACTTGGAGAGCTATAGTCGGCGTGTCCCGAACCGCGTTAACCCAGCGACCTCACACTTGTTCATCGTGAACCCGTTGCGTGGTCAGCAGATGGTGCAGTTGTTCAGCACACACCCGCCGACAGAGGAGCGCATCCGGCGACTGCGTGCGATGCGAATCCACGGATAACTATTAGCGAGTACTACAAGCTCACGCTCCATTTACATCGGTAAGACAACAGCCCCCATTCCGATTGCTATGCCTTACTCGTAACGCAAGGCGTCAATTGGATTCAGGCGGGCTGCTTTGTTTGCCGGGTACAATCCGCACAGCACGCCAATCACGCCGGAGAACACGAAGCTTCCAGCCACAGCCCACCAAGACACTGCGGCCGGTAACCCAGATAGCCAGTGCACGATGGCGGCGACGAGGACACCGAGACCGATGCCGCAGCCACCACCGATAAGCGTAATCATCACCGACTCGACGAGAAACTGGAGCAGAATCGCCTTGCGTGTTGCGCCGAGTGACATGCGGATCCCGATCTCCTGTGTCCGCTCTGTGACGGACACCAACATGATGTTCATGACGCCAATTCCACCCACAAGCAGCGCGATCCCGGCAATCGCGCCAATCACGAGCGTCAAAATACGCGTCACGGTGCCGACCGTCTTCTCGATGCCAAGCAGGAAACCGGAACTGTCTTCAAAGGCGCCCGCCTGATGGTCGTGGATATTCAGCGCGAGCACGATTCGCTTAGACAGTTGCGCTTTGTTTACACCTGGGTAGGTCTGGATATCCATCTCCGTGATCCCCCAGTTAGGGAACAGGTCCGCGCAGGTGGTCGCCGGCATGTACGCGGTGTCTGACCCGTACACCGCCGAGAGGAAGTTGACCTGTGTCGACTGGGTGACGCCGATGACCTGCAGGGGGACGCCACCGATACTGACTACCTGACCGATTGGGTTTTGCGCACCAAACAACTTTTGGGCGAGCGATTGATTGATCAGCACAACGCGCCGGTGCGCAATGACGTCTGCCTGGGTGTACATGCGACCGCTCACGACCGCAAAATGGCCGATCTCGTTCAAGTAACTCGGCCCGCCATCAACACTGATCGACAGGGATTTGGTCGGGGTTTGGATGGTGGCTGTTCCGTACAGCGTGTAGTAGACGTTCTGTACCCCAGGGAACGTACGGGCCAGGTCAAAGTCGGACTGAGAAAACTGCAAAATTTGTCCAGGCTGAGGAAGCCCGGGCGCTACCAACTCGCTCGGGATGATTTGAATGGTGTTTTGCACGCGCTGGCTCTCAATGGTGGAGACAATTGCGGTTTGCCCACCTTTGCCGATCGCCACAATGGCAATAATGGAAGCCACTCCAATGAAGATTCCCAGCATGGTCAGACTCGAGCGCAACAGGTTCGCTCGCAGCGAGGTCAGAGCCGACAGCAGCATCTCTCCGGCACTCATCGCTGACTTCCCCCACTCTGTTGACTGTCATCTGTTACCTGACCATCCTGCAGGAAAACGATCCGGTCGGCGACAGACGCGACGTTCGCATCGTGCGTGATCACGACCACGGTTACACCCGTATCGTTCAGGGATCGAAACAACTGCATGATGTCCTGCCCGGTGACGCTGTCCAGGGCTCCGGTCGGCTCGTCGGCGAGCAAAATTGCAGGTTCGTTGGCGAGTGCCCGCGCGATGGCAACTCGCTGCTTCTGGCCGCCAGAAAGTTCGTTTGGCAGATGGTGAATTCGGTCTTGAAGGCCCATTTGCGCGAGTAACGCCTCGGCCCGTTCGCGCCGCAGCCGACTCTGCACCCCAGCGTATACGAGCGGCAATTCGACGTTGCGAAGCGCCGACATTCGCGGTAACAGTTGAAAGTTCTGAAACACGAAGCCGATTTGCTGATTGCGAAGCTGCGCCAGTTCTGTCGATGAGAGCATCTGTACGGCCCGTCCTCGCAGCGTATACGTGCCTGTCGTAGGCGTGTCAAGACACCCGAGAATATGCATCAACGTCGACTTGCCACTGCCCGACGGTCCCATGATACTGACGAACTCACCTGCTCGGATGGTTAAGTCAATTCCGCGCAGCACTTCCAGCTCTTCCGGCCCCACGCGGTAACGCTTGCTCACATGCTGCAGTTCAATCATGGGCACGCACCACTTGCCCATTTTGAAGATTAGCCGGCGGGTTGTCTACGACTTGCATCCCTGGGGTCAGCCCCTTCGTGACCTCAACCACTGAGGCACCGGTGATTCCAAGGGTTACGGGACGACTTTCCACACGCCCATTCTGGTAAACAAACACAGCGTAGTTTGCGCCTTGTTGAACCAACGCGTTGTAGGGTATGACCGGGACATTCCTGTGAGTCTGACTCACGATCTGCACGTTCACAGCGTACCCAAGTGGTATGGTAAAGTCTGTCGGCGTGCTGATGTCGACTTCGACTTGACCGCTACCCG
>JAKAXI010000157.1 GCA_021816665.1 Bacillota bacterium
TCTCTCGAGGTGCCGTAAATGTGGCCCCGTAGCCGACCGTGTCCCCTGCCTGTAGCGTCGCGACCCGCGTCACACAACTGTACAGGTGGAGCGCTGGGAGCAGTGGCACCGGACTGTCAAACACTCCCGCTGGTCCGTAGCCGTACGCCGCAATGCCGACGCGCACCATGTCAAAGTGCCAGTCCGGACGCCGCAGTGCGGCAGCACTGTTGGCCGCATGCACAATTCCCGGGTCGATGCCAGCCTTCCGAAGCGCCGAGAGTGCTTCCTGGAAGCGCTCAATTTGCGCCTGTGCGTGTGCGAGCGATGAGGCGTCCGCACAGGCGAGGTGCGTGAAGACACCTGCGAGCTCGAGTCGCTCAGAAGCCACAATCCGCTTCGCGAGAAGGACGGCGTCGGCGGCTGAACGGACGCCAAGACGGCTCATCCCAGTGTCTATTTTGAGGTGGACTTTCGCCCGCAAGGTCCGTCCGGGCCCCTCAGCACCCGCACTTGTAGGTGTCACCGATGTAGTCGGCCAGGGAATCTTGTCAAGCTCATCGACCTCCTCGATCCGGCCGACAGTCACAGTCACACCGAATTCTGCTGCTGCGCGCACACCAACCGCTGAACTGACGCCGAGGACCAAGATCGGCGCGGTCACGTCAGCTTCTCGCAACGCGACGGCTTCTTCAACACTAGCGACACCGAGGTCTGTGGCGCCGCCAGCTAAGGCCGCCTCTGCAGCCGCTGCGGCGCCGTGTCCGTAGCCATCGGCCTTGACGGCGACGAGGAGGCGTTTGTCTGATTGCAACAAGCTGCGGACGGCAGCGACATTGGCGCGAATGGCAGGGGCATCGACGACGGCAAAGGTAGGTCGAAACAACGGAGTCACCTCTCCTGGCGTGTACCGATCGTGGACAAGGCAGTTCCCGCAAGCGCGGGAACGCGTACTGTCTGTTATCTTATCACGCCTTGCTGATGGAGTGACCAGTCATTTCTTCCCGTTCACAGCGAGCGCGCCGCCCGAGGCCCTGGCCTTCGAACCGGCGCGCTCTATCAGAGTTGCGAACGGCGCGACCTTATTTGCCGATCTGGCCAAAGGTCGATATTGCAACGGCGTCCATCTCCGCCGGGCTCAAGCTTGAAGACGTCAGTGAAAACTCAACGCCGTTTTGCAACCACATCAACTGATGCGTCTTCCCTGCAGTTGTCTCAAGTGCCGGCACGCCGTACAGGTCGACAAGACTGGCGTTTGGCAATCCGTCCGCTCCCGGTCCAGGTCGGAACTCAGAAAGCGTAAATCCGTCCGGTCCCGTGTAACGCAACAAGTAGTCGTTTTGCGCCATGGGCTCTGCCACGTCCAACTTGTCTTGGAAGGTCGTCGTCGGTAGGACATAGCCAAACTCTGACTGGCTGACAGCCGTCGTTTTAGCTGTTCCGCTCGACGCAAGTTTGTACGGGTCAAAGTCGGCGTTTTGGAACTTCACACCGGTCTGAAACGATGTGAACTTGATCAGCACGACTGCCGTGCCCTGCTTGTCGTAGAGAACGACCTGCGTCGGCTTCATCGTCTTACTGTTGATCTCGACCTTCTCCTTGGCGACCACGTCGTTTGCCGGTGTGATAGGCAGTTCGAACGTGTACGTGCCGTTTGCCTCCGTCATCTTCGCCTGCTTTTGGCTGGCACTCTGGATGACCTGCTGAAGAATTTGGTCGTACAGGTAGATGTGGCCCTGATTCTGTGCCCAGTCCCCGTTAAACCGAAATACCTTTTGCAGCGACGGGCTGACAATGTACATCCCATTGTTGTTCTTGACGATAATCTGGTTGACGTTCTTGTTACTGTCGCCAAGTTCAATGCGGTACTGATTCGGGCCTTCGTAGTTAGTTTGGATGTAATAGGTCTGCGAACTGTTGTCGGTCTGCACCGTCATCATGGCGGTGCTGGTGTAGTTCTGCTGGGACAGTGTCTGTGTCTCTGTCTTCAACTTGTTGACCATCGTGTCTTGAGAGGGGGCCCCACAGCCCGCGACCAACGCGACAGTCAGTCCTGCTGCCGCAACCAAGCCAATCACTTTGCGCATACTCCACCTCGCCTTTCTTCGACAAGCGAGATCACAACGAGGAGCTGTCGGGTGCTGTCTGTTCAGCCAAGCGGATGGCGCGTGCAAGCTGGTTTATCACATCGGTAGCCATAACGCTGTGCTCTGAGTAGAGAGCGCCAGCGAGTTCACCGGCCCGGCCGTGCAGCCAGGCACCTGCACTAGCTGCAGCAAACGGTTCGACGCCCTGTGCGAGCAGGCCACCGATGACTCCAGCTAGCACATCTCCCGTGCCCGCTGTCGCGAGCGACGCGTCACCAGTAGGATTCACGCGGAGGCGTCCGTCCGGGTGCGCGATGATGGACCGGTAGCCTTTGAGCACGACGATGCTCCCCGTCTGCAGAGCAGCGGCTCGAGCCGCCTCAACCCGGCGCGCCTGGACTTGTGGCACTGTCCAGCCAAGGAGTCTGGCACACTCTTTGGGATGCGGAGTCAACACCCGCGGTTGGTCCGGCGCACAAGGGTTACCTTCGCCCTCACAGAGGCGCAAACCGTCAGCATCGAGCACGAGCGGCCCCTTAAACGTGTGCCACCAAGACGATACCGCCAATGTGGTGCGACCGAGACCCGGGCCGAGCACAAGCGCTTGGCAGTCGGCAAACGCATCCCCGTCCGAAGCGGCACGCTGCACAAATTCCAGCGCTGCGCCAGGGACGGGGGCGTCCTGCCAGCCGAGCACCACGAGTCCGGCACCCACGCGGGCGGCCCCGAGTCCCGCAAGCTGTGCGGCGCCGGACATCTCACCGACGACTACACCGAGGCGGCCAAATGACCCTTTGTGGCTGTCCTCTCTGCGCCGTGACAGCGAATGTTGCACCACCTCGGCTGTCACAAACGCCTCAGCAGCCTCCTTCGGCAGGTCGATTCCGATGTCCGCCACAACGACTTCCCCAGCGTACAGACAGCCTGGTGTGACGGCGGTCCCGAGTTTCTGAGCTGCCATCGCGACGGTCTCGTCAGCGTGTACCGCGATTCCAGGCACTTCGCCAGTGGTTGCGTTCACGCCAGTCGGGACATCTGCCGCGATCACGTAGCCGGACGCGCGGCCCAGCCCTTCGACGAGCTCAGCCAGCCGACCAGTGAGCGGCCTCGTCGCTCCCGTGCCTAACAGCGCGTCGACGTACACATCTGCAGCCGGCAACGGCTTTGCCGAGTCAAACACCTGCACGCGAACGCCGGACGCCAAGGCTCCCTGCGCCGCCGCAAGGGCGTCTCCCTGGAGTGATGTGGTGTCAACCAGCGACACCACGTCGACTTCTGGTACGCCTTTGTGGGCAAGCCAGCGTGCCGCTGCCCAGCCGTCCCCGCCATTGTTGCCCTTGCCGCAGAGCACTACGACGCGCTTTGGCCCTTTGGCGAGGACGCGGTCAGCAATGGCTCTGCCTGCGTGGTCCATCAACACCAACCCGGGTACACAGCGTCTCTCCATCGTTTGCCTGTCGAGCTCCTGCATGCGTTCACTCGTCACAAGAATCACCGGGTACCCTCCCCGAGGATTGATATACGTATATTCCGCCCGTCCCACTGTTAGTACAAACCTGCCAAGCCTGACGAGCTCTCTGGTTGTTCCCAGATTGCAGTGGCGAGCGCAACCTGGGCAGTATGCGAGATGGACACGTGCCACACCCCAGCTGCTGCCTCTAGCCACTCTCGGTCTGCTTGTTCGTGCGGTGTCCAGACCACGGTCGGTCTGCCCCATTCGTCTGGTGCTACAGCGACTCGCGCCATGTGCAGGTGCCCAAGTCCGCGCCCGAGCGCCTTCGCGATCGCTTCCTTGGCTGCAAACCGGCCCGCAAGGTATTCTCCCTGCCTCGGCTGTGGCAACTGGCGGATTCTGGCCAGTTCTAAGGGTGCCAGCACGCGCACCAGCAACTTGTCACCTTGGCGCCGCCAAAGCGCCTCCACGCGCGCCACTTCGACAACATCCGTTCCGAGTCCCCGAATCATCAGCGCCCTCCATTCCAGGCTCACGAACGACGTCCGCCCGCTGATCGCGGCGTTTACCTGCTTGTCCTGGTTTTACTTGTACCTCAATCACGCGCCGTTGTCGAAGCCAGCGTCATTGAGTGTAAACACCATGACGTGGCTCGAGCAGCTCAGCTCTAAAGTGCGTTACCTCAGTTTCACCGTGTGGTCAACTACCCGTGCGGATGGAGCCACGTCACGTCTGTGACGGAAACAACTCCCTGGTCGCCGACCAAGGCGGCCAGGTCTTCCACATGGGGTTCGAGCTGTTCGCGAAAATCGACGACCGTCATCACAATGGGGATGTCAGAGTTGCGCGAGAACCACCGCGCCTTATGAATCCGCCGACCGTCACCGAAACCGCAAAGACCGCGCGCGGTCGAGATCCAAAAGATATTTCGCGCCCGAAGGAACTCCGCTGCTGCCTGGTAGACAGGTTTTCCGTCCACCTTATTACCTTCCAGCGTGTACACCTGCACCTGCAGGCCTGCCCGTGAGCGGTCAGCAAACGCGTATGTGGGACGGTTCACTCGCTTCCCCTCCTTGCGCAGTTCGGGATCAAACTGCTCGACATCGCTCGCAACCACAATGCCGTGACGACCGATGGCCCGCTTTGCATCTTCCACAAACTCTGGCCAGCGTCCGGTGTCATCCACGAATTCGAGCCATAATGGCAATTCGTTCGACTCAATTTCACTCTCTACGCTGCGAAACCCGCGCGTACGTTGTCCGCCTTCGACCTGCGTGACCACCGTGGCGCCAGGCAGCCCGATGCGCATCGCTTGCGCCAGCAGGCGGCGATACAAGAGCAGTCCACTGCGCGCCTCTGCGCCGCTCCAGATGCCTACCTGCAAACGCACCGCTTGGTGCTTTTCCGTCACTGTCACTAACCCCTCTCTCCGACTCGCTGATGCGAACCGTTTTGGCCGTCACGCTGACAGTGCAACAGCGCCCGTTTTGTGGCACAATAGGGCGTGCAGATGATACGTGTTCGTTTGCGTGTAGAATCAGGATATGCGGCCGCTGTGGGCAAGGTGCCCGGCCGGAAGGTGAGGAGAACCGGATTGCATGAGGTGATTCATCTCGCGGTACGTGCCTTCTTGATTTTGGGAACCGCTGTACTGTTTACTCTGCTTGTGACGAAACGTCCTGGCGCTCCCGCTCACTACACTGTCAAGCGAGTGGTTGCACTGTTCGTGGTCGGTGCGGTGATCGGCGTGGTGTTTTGGACAGCACAGTCCATGTACGCTTTGCCTAAAACCTTGGCCTGAACACGAAAAACACCCAAGCCCCGTGAGCAGCTTTGCTGATCGCGGTGAAGCATGGGTGTTTTTATGTCTTTTGCCCGCAGGGGCGCGACTCGATTGTTAGTCCGGTTCCTCGACAGTCCAAAACCGGCTGTATTGTTCGATGATCACGTCTTTGCCTAAACTCACGCTCGGGCGCGGGTTGTTGATCGTAAACGGAATGACCAAGCGGCCGCATGTCGGGCAATTCCAAGGGCGGTTGAACTCTGCACTGGAGTACGCTGGCTCGTTGCAGTGTGGACAAATAGCCGATGGCATAGACAGCCCCCTCAGTTCCATTTCCTTCATTTTCTTCTTCATTCCCTACCACGTCAATCCGAA
>JAKAXI010000158.1 GCA_021816665.1 Bacillota bacterium
CGATCTGAGTGGCCAATCTGGAAGAGTGGGGGTTGCAAAATTAGTAGAACGCGGTATAGTTGAGTCAATTCAATTTTTTGCATGTGCTGATAGTCAGTCCCTAGACATCCAGCATGCAAATCGCTTTCGAAACAAAACCAAAACTGCAAATCCAGCTATGGAAATTATCGGCAAACCCGGAGGTGCCCAGAGTGAAGTCAACAGGTATTGTCCGCAAGGTAGACGAACTCGGTCGCGTAGTCATTCCGATCGAATTGCGCCGGACCCTCGGCATTGGTGAAAAGGACGCACTCGAGATCTACGTCGACGGCGATCGCATTATTCTAAAGAAATACGAACCCGCCTGCATTTTCTGTGGGCAGGCCGACGAGATCATCCACTTCAAAGGCAAGAACATCTGCCCGTCCTGCATCGCTGAGATGAGTTCCTGAGTTACAAGCACAAAAAAGGGATGTTCCACAGAGTGGAACATCCCTTTTTTGTGTCCCCTGTTAGGTACGACTTCGAGTTAAGGCAGTGTCAGGCGGTACAAATCTCGCCTGCGGACACCGTGCGACAGAGCCGCCTCCTGCACCGCTTCGGAGTGACTCATCCCCTCTGCCATGGCGGTTCGCACTGCCGCGACGGCCTGCGCAAGCGACGTTGCTTCAGCAACCCCCTCATCGCTTCTCTGCGACACAGCGGGCGCGAGCACAATGACGTATTCACCACGCGGCTCAACCTCTTGCACATATTGGGCGAGTTCGGCGAGTGTAGCCCGGGCAAACCCTTCATGTCGCTTCGTCAATTCCTTTGCCAATACCGCCTGTCGCTCCGGCCACCGTTCCGCTAGTTTTTCCACAGTGCCGACCAGCCGGTGTGGCGACTCGTACAACACGACCGACCCAAGTGCCCGCTCGAGGTCATCGAGCACCTTCCGAAGTTCGCGGTTGACTCGCGGCAGAAAACCGACAAATGTGAATGGCAGCGACGGTAAACCGCTCGCGACGATGGCTGCCAAAACGGCACTCGGCCCAGGCACAGGCACAACAGGGACTCCCTGCTCAATCGCCAGGCCGACTGCGTCGTCCCCAGGGTCTGAGATCCCAGGAGTCCCAGCGTCTGTGACAAGTGCGACCGTTTTGCCTTCACTCCACCAACGCATCAGGTCCGGTGCGCGACCGCGCAGGTTGTGCTCGTGGTAGCTGACAAGCTGCTGCGGATGGATGTCAAAGTGCGTGAGTAGCTTTCGCGTCTGGCGCGTGTCTTCAGCCGCCACCACATCTGCAGTCCGCAACACGTCAAGCAACCGTAGCGACACATCCTGCAAGTTGCCAATCGGCGTGCTGCAGACGTATAGGCGCGGACCCTCCACCGCGAAACTTGCCACCATCTCCGTCATAGAGAACCCTCACTAGAGCGGCCGGCCATTCGCTGGCCGGCCGCTTGTCGATGAAGAGCAAACTTCTGCTCACTTCTGGAGAAAAGCCATGCAGAACAGACACTCGCCCTCTGTCCGCAAACTTCCGTACTTAACGTTGCAAATGTGAAATCCCTCTTGGTAGATGCGCAGTAAATTCTCTTTGCCCGGACGTGCCCCATCTCCGTCCGGACGCACCCCCTGTCGAGCCAACTCCACTTCTTGTTCGAGCCGCTGATTTTCTTCGATCAACGCCAAAATCTTCTCTCGCAAGGCGCCGACCTCTGTGTAGAGTTCTCCAATACGCTCCTCGAGATTGGCGACTTCGACGAACAGCGACTGTTTATCCATTACAACACGACGCCCTGTTCTTGGTAGGTGTCATTTTCAAACTTCAGACAGCACATCAACCGACCGCAGAGGCCGGAAATTTTCGTCGGATTGAGCGAGAGACTTTGGTCTTTTGCCATCCGGATGGAGACGGGATCAAACTCGCCCATCCATGTGCTACAACACAGAAGCCGCCCGCACGGTCCAATGCCGCCAAGTACTTTGGCTTCGTCGCGCACGCCAATTTGTCGGAGCTCAATTCGAACACGAAAGACGGACGCCAGGTCCTTCACAAGTTCGCGGAAATCCACACGGCCCTCCGCAGTAAAATAGAAAATGAGTTTATTGCGGTCAAACGTGTACTCTGCGTCGACCAGCTTCATCTCCAGCTTGTGCGCGGTGACTTTCTCGCGAAAGACGCGCATTGAATCTTGCGCCCGACGGTGATTGTCTTCTACGGTCGCGGCATCCTTCGCTGTCGCCACGCGCATGACGCGTTTAAGCGGCAACACCACATCGTCATCGCCGACAGCGCGCTCCCCAATCACAACCTCACCGTATTCAACCCCTCGGGTTGTCTCCACGATGACGTGGTCGTTTCGGTTCAGTTTCTCGTCGCCGGGATCAAAATAGTAGACCTTACCCGCAGGTTTAAACCGAACACCCACTACGTTATACATTCGCTAACCCCCTTTGCACCCGGATACACATCTGCTCCAAGTTCAAGAGCGGCGCGATATGAGATTGCAGCCGCACCTTTGCGTCTAAAACCCGTTCCACGACCGCTGCGATCTGAGCAGGTGTCGCAAGTTTCGCTTGTTCCGACAGTTCTTGCGTAAAGTCGGAGAAGCGAATGTATGCCGATTGGCCAAGCGCCGTGTGCATGACGTCGCGCAGCCACAGTGATAACAACTGGAGTGCATCTGCAGGGCTTAAACGTCCAGCAGACTTCATGAACATATCTGCAAGCTCAAGGGGCGATACAGAGCGAGACAGACAACTTCTTGTCCATTGTATCATCGGCGGGACAAAAGCCGCAAACACATCGCCAGGTTCCTCCGGCTGCGTGGAGCTTTCGGCGTCAGACGCAGGCAACGTTGGCGGATCGGGATCTTCCCAGAGATCGCCCGCATCGATCGTGTACGTAAAGGTCCGCGAGAGAATCGTCGGTAGCACACCGCGTGCGTGCACGGCCGTAAGCAGTGCGATGACGGGAAGGGCCGGCTCTTCGAGCGTCTTGAGGAGCCTGTTCGCAGCCGCTGGCGTAGCTTTGTCGATGCCGTGAATGATATAGACTAAAGCGCCTCCGGCGTGCGGTCGTCTACTCAGTCTGCCTTGCAATGCCTCGACCGCAGCTGTTTTGATCCCGCCGGCAGCGATCCCGTCGAGGACGTGCACGTCTGGGTGATTGCCATCGGTCACGGCTCTGCAGGCCGCGCACTCTCCGCACGGAGCCGGGGATTCTGTGCAAACAAGGTACTTAGCCAAATATTCCGTTAGTTTTCTCGAGCGCTCTCGTTCTCCGACAAACAGTTGCGCATGCGGGACGACACCCTGCTCCAACCGATGATATAAGTCAAGCAAAGACTCGCTCTTGACAGGCCACTGCGAGAACGGCCCCAACGTTCGGTTCACACCACTCACCCTCACGTCTGTATCTTGTCCTCGTCGTTTCACGGCTCCTGTTAGAACTGCTCAAATTGAGCGACATCAAGGACGAACACGGTAGCCCCGCCGACTTGCACGGTCACTGGGTAAGGAACGTACGACTCGAGCTGATTGCCCATGGGCGACATCGGCGTCACGACTTGTTCTCGCGACCGACAACTGGCCTGAATTACCCTGAGCACATCGTCCACCTGTTCGTCCTGCGTACCGATCATAAACGTCGAGTTCCCTGCGTGCAGGAATCCGCCGGTGCTTGCCAACTTCGTCGCCCGGATTCCCTGTTTGACCAAGTTTTGCGCTAGTCTTGCGCTGTCCTTGTCCTGCACGACTGCCAAGATCAGCTTCATCCTCACCACCCCTTTACTGACAACAAATTCGAGACACTCTGCCAAATCTCCTGCTCTAGCTCGTCAGGCGAAGACAGCGCGTTGAGCACTTTCACTCGCTCTGGTTGCGCTGCGGCGATGTCCAAAAAAGCCTGCCGCACAGTGCTAAAGTATTCATCGTCACGCTGTTCGATTCTGTCCACAGCCGCGGCACCGCGCGTCTTTCTGACGCGCACTTTGCTTTCTTCCACTGGCAAGTCAAACAGGAACGTCAGGTCTGGTGTCAGACCGCCCGTGGCAAAGTGATTCACTTCGCGCACCAGTTCGATCCCGATGCCAAGACCCGCTCCCTGATACGCAATACTCGCGTCGACAAAGCGGTCGCAAACGACAATTTGACCTTGTTCGAGGGCAGGTCGAATCACCTCACCGACTAGCTGTGCACGAGACGCGGCATACAGTAAGGCCTCCGATTTCGCGACCATTGATTCCGACTCGGCCGACAAAAGCAACTCTCGAATGACGTCCCCAATCGGTGTGCCGCCAGGCTCACGCGTCCACAGCACGTACTGACCAGTCGCTTCGAGTCGCGTTTGCAACCTTGTGATCTGCGTGCTCTTGCCTGCCCCATCAATGCCCTCAAATGTGATAAACACCGGGTCTTCGTCATCCTCTCTCTGCGGGAGCACCTTCAGCGACGACTGCCAGTGTCCCATCCGCCTTCAGTCCGTGGACCTCTGTACCCGCAACGCATAGCGTCTGAAGCAATTCCACTGTTTCCTCGTCAAGCACCTGTCCAGGCCAGATTACAGGAACTCCTGGGGGATACGGCGTGATCGGCAGGGCAGCGATGCGCCCCTTACAAGCAGAAAGCGAAGCGTATTGCCGCTCTGCTAACCACACCGCGCGCGGCGGCATAGCGAAACGAATGGCGGCCCGCGCATCAACAGGCGACGGTTGCACATGTTCTGTCTGTGAGTAAAGTTCGCGGACAGGCGCTTCTGCCGCCAGCCACCGAGCCAAGATGTCCGTATACAAACTCACCACCGCAGGCGTGACGCCAAAGCCAAAAATCGACAGAACCCCCTCGGCATCTGCGTACTCCGGAAACAGTCCAGCCTGTTCAAGTTGCGCCTGTAGCCGGCGACTGGCGGAAAGGGCGGTGCCGCGTTCGAATCGACGCAAAAAATCTCGTTTGCTTCGACCGCCGCGATGGTCCGTACCGACGCGGACTGGAAGTTCGTCATTCCACAGCGGTTGCAGCACCTCGTACGCGTGTTGTGCTGCGGCCTCGCCCTCAAGTCGCAGCCAAGCCTGGGCTGCATCGAGGGATGCCAGGAGCAGATAAGATGGGCTCGTCGTCGTCAGGCCGTACAGCGCGTCAGCAATTCGCTCGGGTGCGACCCGCGATTCTCGGACGTGTACCCACGCCACCTGGGTGAGTCCTGGCAGTGTCTTATGTACGCTGTGAACGACAACGTCCGCTCCTTGTGCAACGCTGTGCGCCGGAAGCGCGCTGTGCAGGCCAAAATGCGCACCGTGTGCTTCGTCCACGATGATTGGCAGCCCCTGC
Source organism: Bacillota bacterium (assembly GCA_021816665.1). Taxonomy (GTDB): domain Bacteria; phylum Bacillota; class Bacilli; order Alicyclobacillales; family Alicyclobacillaceae; genus Alicyclobacillus_L. The sequence goes on from JAKAXI010000158.1 coordinate 5,297, forward strand.
TCGTGCGCAAGGCCCGCGATGGCACCAACGTCGGCAGCTTCGCCGCGATAGGTCGGAGATGTGAGGTAGACAGCACCAATATCCCCTCTGCCGCGATGTGCCTGGAGGACCCGCGCGACGTCCTCGAGATTTGGAACGCTGAGCCTTTCTGCTCTAGGACCAAACCAGCCTGTCGGCAGGATCGGTATCGCACCTGCTTGTACTAAACCGCGCCACGCGCTGACGTGGAAAGGATTGAGAAAAAGTACAGACTGGCCTTCCCGGACGACCCCGGCGATGGCAGCCATCACACCTGCGCTCGAACCGTTCACGCTGTATAGACAGACGTCTGAACCGTAGTGCGCGGCTGCGAGCGCTGCA
>JAKAXI010000159.1 GCA_021816665.1 Bacillota bacterium
CTCTTTCGGCTTTGGCTCAATGAGGAACTGGCCCGTGTAGCCGATCTCCTTTGCGTACGCGATCGCCATGTGGTAGAAGCGCGCCAGGTTGTCGAGTTCGAGCCCCATGTCCGTGTTGAGCAACGTCTCGTACCCTTCGCGACCGCCCCAGAAGACGTGGTTTTCCGAGCCGAGCTCTTTGCCGATCTCGAGGCTCTTCTTCACCTGTCCAGCCGCGTACGCGAACACGTCGGCGTTTGGCGATGTCGCTGCGCCGTGCACAAAGCGTGGGTTGCTGAACATGTTCGCCGTGTTCCACAGCAGCTTGACGGAGGATGACTTCATGTAGTCCTTGATCATCGCGACGATCACGTCGAGGTTGCGGTTGGTCTCAGCCAGCGTCTCGCCTTCCGGTGCTATATCGCGATCGTGGAAGGCAAAGTACCTCAGGCCGAGCTTGTCGATCAGCTCGAACGCAGCTTCGACACGCACCTTGGCGAGGTCCATGCCTGTGTAGCCGTTCCACGGGCGTTGCATTGTCGCGACGCCAAACGGGTCCGTGCCGTCTGCGACGAGCGTGTGCCAGTAGGCGACGGAGAAGCGCAGGTAGTCCTCCATCCGCTTGCCAAGGACGATTTCATCCGGGTTGTAGTACTTGTACGCGAGCGGGTTTTTCGACTCCGGGCCTTCAAACTGAATCTTGTTTACGCCTTCAAAGTATGTCATGATTCCTCTCCTCCTCCGGTTAGAAAGCCTCTGTGGTGTACTCTCTTTCTTTGACGATGGTCGGCTCACCCGTGACTTCAAATGATCCGGTCAGGCGAATGTCTTCGGACGAACTCCCGACCATCACTTCGAACGCGCCAGGTTCAACGACGTAGTTCAGGTCCACGTTGTGGAACCCGAGCGACGATATCGGCAGCACGAACCTCACGGTCTTTGTCTCGCCTGCGGCGAGCGCGACGCGCCGGAACCCTTTCAGCTCTTTCACAGGCCGCGTCACACTGGCGTAGGGGTCGTGCACGTACAACTGCACAACCTCTTCGCCCGCGATAGCCCCCGTGTTCGTGACGTCGACCAGAATCGTCACGCGGCCGTCGACCGTCGCCGGAGCGTCCAAGACAGCCAGGTTGGAGTACGCGAACTCGGTGTAGCTGAGCCCGTAGCCGAACGGGTAGAGCGGGCTTGCGCTCATCTCTACGTAGTCGCCCTTCCAGTGCGAGCGTCCGCCGGACGGTTTGTGGTTGTAGTACACCGGCACTTGGCCAACCGACCGCGGCACTGACATCGGCAGGCGTCCGCCCGGGTTGTAGTCGCCAAACAGCACATCTGCAATTGCATCGGCGCCCTCTTCGCCTGGCAGCCAGGCTTCGAGAATCGCCGGGACGTGTTCGTTCAGCCAGTTGATCGAGAGCGGTCGGCCGTTCGCGAGCACTGCGACGACCGGCGTGCCCGTGGCATGGACAGCGCGGACCAACTCCTCCTGCATGCCTGGCAGGTCGAGGCTTGCGCGGTCTAGCGACTCGCCGGACGAGCAGCCGTCGATGAGACCTGCCTTGTCGCCGACGACGAGAATGGCGACGTCTGCCTCTTTCGCGACGGCGACTGCTTCGTCGATGCCCGCTTGCGATCCCGTCAGCGTCTCCGTCCCTTGCGCAAACACGACGCGCGTCTCCGCTGACACCTTGTCGCGGATGGCTTCGAACACGGTGCGCATCGCGACGAAGTTCAGGTCGAGCTCGATTTTTTCCGGCACCGCCGTGTTGAACGTGTTTGTCATGTCCTGCAGCGTTTCGATGTGGCACGGGTACGCGTAGTCGCCGAGCAGGTGGCGGACGCTGTTCGCGTTCGGGCCGATCACGGCAATTGTTCCGACTTCTTTCTTGAGCGGCAACATGTTGCCTTCGTTTTTGAGCAGCACAATCGACTGCTGCGCAATTGTCCGCGCCAGCGCGCGCTGCTCCTTGTTGTCAAACACTTCGGCGACGCGCGACTCGTCCACGTACGGGTGCTCAAACAGCCCCATGCGGAACTTCGCCGTCAGCACGCGCCGCACCGCCGCGTCGACCAGTTCCATGTCGATGACGCCTTGCTCCATCAGCTCGACGAGCGGCACGCCATAGCAGTCGATGCTCGGCAGTTCCACGTCGACGCCCGTTTGCAAAGCCATGCGCGCCGCCTGCCCTTCGTCATCAGCCAGGTGGTGGTAGCTGTGCAGCATGTCGACCGCGAAGTAGTCCGACACCACGATGCCGTCGAAACCCCACTCCTTGCGTAACACGTCCGTCAGGAGCGAAGTCGACGCATGGCACGGCACACCGTCCAGTTCGTGGTAGCCAGGCATGATGGAACCGAGCTTGCCCTTTCGGACGACTGCCTCAAACGGCTGCAGGAAGACATCGCGCAGCTCGCGCGCCGGGATGTGCGGTGGCGCCCAGTTCATGCCGCCTTCCGACACCCCGTAGCCGACGAAGTGTTTGCCGGTCGCGATGACGCCGTCACGCACGTCTTCGGTCTGCAACCCGCGCACATACGACAGCCCCATCTGCGTGACCAGGTACGGGTCTTCACCAAACGTCTCTTCGACGCGACCCCAACGGGCATCACGCGTCACGTCAAGCAACGGGGCCAAGGCCTGGTGCGCGCCGACCGACTTCATCTGCGTGCGGATGACTTCGCCCATCTTCTCCGTCAAATCCGGGTTCCACGTGCTCGCGACGCCGATTGTCTGTGGGAACAGCGTCGCGCCTTTCGCCATGTAGCCGCTGCACGACTCCTCGTGCACCAAAGCGGGAATGCCAAGGCGCGTTTCGCTCACAAGGTAGCGCTGGATCTCGTTCGCGATCTTCGCACCGTCCACTGGGTCGAGGCTGCTCGCGCCGCCAATCCGCGTGATTTGGCCGATCCCGCTCTTCATCCGCAGGCCCGCCTTGCCCGTCGAGAACGCCGAGTTCTCCAACACTTCGTACACCCACAAGCTGCCGAGCTGCGCGCTCTTTTCCTCTGGCGTCATCAGGGACAGCAGGTGATCGACGCGCTCTTCAACGGGGCGACTGGCGTCCCGATACAGTTCACTCATGCTTGCAACCTCCCTGCCAACCCGTTCAGGTCGTGCATCAGGTTCTTGGTCACCCGGTACCCTTCTTGGAACAAGGGGTACAGGTCGTTGTAAAACTCCGCCCACTGCGCGCGCGGCGGGATCCTGTGGCCGGTACCGAGCCAGGCTTGAATCGAAGGCGGGTCTTCGGTGAGTGCGCCAATCCCTTGCGCTGCCAATATAGCCGCGCCGAGTGCCGGCCCGTGGCTCGCCTGCAGAATCTGCACAGGTTCGCCGATGACGCTCGCGAACACTTCCATCCACAGCCGCCCGCTCGCGCCACCGCCAGACGCCTTCCACGCCGACGCCGTCACGCCGATTTGCTGCATGACCTCCCAGCAGTCGCGCAGGCTGAAGGACACGCCTTCGAGGATAGCCCGGACCATATGTGCGGCCGTGTGCCGCCACTCAAGGCCAATCCACGCGCCGCGCGCCTGCGGGTCAAGGTGCGGACTGCGCTCACCCATCAGGTACGGCAAGAACAGCAACCCGTCTGCCCCGGGCGAGACGGTCTCCGCCTCGTTCATGAGGAGCGTGTAGACGTCGGCCTCCGACCGCGCGGCGACCGCTTGCTCCATTTGCGCGAGCCGGCTGCGGTACCACTGCAGTGACCCGCCAGCCGCTTGCGTCACGCCCATCACAAACCAGCTGTTGCGCTGCGCGTGGCAGAAGGTGTGAAGTCTGCCACCAGGGTCGCGCAGTGACTGGTCTGTGACCGCCAACACGACGCCGGACGTCCCGAACACGGCTGAGACGGTGCCAGGCTCGACGATGCCAAGCCCGATTGCCCCTGCGGCTTGATCGCCCGCGCCTGCCACGACCGGAACGCCTTCCGGTAAACCGAGCAACCGCGCCGCAGTCGCTGACAGGTGGCCGACGACTTCATTTGACTCGTACACCGGCGGCAGCCAGTCGAGTGGTATACCTGCCGCTTGGCACATCTCCTCGGACCAAGCCCGCTTCGCAACGTCGAGCATCAGCGTGCCGGATGCGTCCGACACATCCATTGCGAACGCGTCGGTCAGGCGGTAGCGGACGTAGTCTTTTGGCAGCAGGACCTTGTCAATCCGGTCGTACAGGTCAGGCTCATGGTGCTTCATCCAGAGAATTTTCGTGATCGTGAAGTTCGGCAACGGCGGGTTTTCCGTGAGTTGGATCACGGTGTCTCGCCCAACGGCGCGTTCGAGTTCGAGAGCCTCAGCATCTGAGCGCAGGTCGCACCAGATGATCGACGGCCGAATCACGCCGCCTTCTTTGTCGAGCGGCACGAGCCCGTGCATTTGTCCTGACAGGCCGATGCCTGCCACCGTGACGTCACCCGCTTGTGCCATCACCGTTTGCACTGCCGAGACGGTTGCGCTCCACCAGTCTTCCGGATGCTGTTCGGCGTAGCCCGGTTTTGGCGTCGTCATCTCGTAGGAAGCCGTCGCCACCGACACGATGGTGCCGTCGAGAGCGACCGCGATCACTTTGGTGCCCGAGGTGCCAACGTCAATGCCCAACACAACTCGCTGTCTGTCCATCTGTCACCTCGATAGGTCTGTCGTCGCTGTGCTTACTTGCCGAACCCGGCCAGCATGCCCCGGCGCAGGTATTTGCCCGCAAAAATGTAGGCCAGGATGAGCGGCAACGCTGAGAAGATGACGACAGCCATGGTGACAGGAACGTCAATCGTGTGCTGCCCCTGGAACTGGACAATCGCGAGCGGAAGGACCTGAACGGAACGGCTTTGCGTGAGAACCAGTGGGAACAAAAAATTGTTCCACGACTGGATGAATTCGTAGATCCCGACCGACACGAGGGCAGGCATCGCGAGCGGCGTCACGAGGTAACGCACAATCTGGAAGTCCGTAGCGCCCTCAAGTCCCATCGACTCATACAGCTCGTTCGGAATGTCGCGAACGAAGTTCACTAGAATGAGCAACGACAGCGGCAAACCAAATGCGACCATCGGCAGAATCATGCCGATCAGCGTGTCGTACAGCCCAAGCTTGTTGATCAGAATGTAGACCGGGATGATGGCGGCCTGAATCGGCAATGCCAAGCCCACCAGAAACGTATTAAACACCGTGCGCACCGTACGGCTGCGCGATCGGACGATGACGTACGCAAGCAAAAGCGAAAACACCACGATTAAGACCACGGAAGCGACAGACACAATGACACTGTTCAGAAAGTAGTGAAAGAAGTCAGCCTGCAGGACCTGGGTGTAGTTGCTGAGCGTCGGGTGTGTCGGTGGCAACCACGGCTTCCCCGTCAAATACCCGTTCTGCGTCCGGAAGCTGGTCATCACCATGTAGAGCAGCGGGTACCCCGCAATGATCAGCCAGATTGTGCCGAAGGTCGTAAACGCGACGCCATGACCGGTGACTTTGATTTTGCGCCTGGGTCTGACCTTCGCTTGTTGAACACTTGCCGTCTGTGTCCCCATCTCAGTCACGACCCCTCCATCTGGCTCTCCATCCGATTGAACCCGGTAAACTTCAGGATCAGGATGGACAAGAGCAGTCCTGCTGCTGCGAGAATGACTGCGATGACACTGCCAGCGCCAATGTTCAGATTG